>DATGLJ010000064.1:0-6108 GCA_035294185.1 Occallatibacter sp.
CGTGCATCTTTCCGCCGAATTCGCCGACGCGCGCACCAAGGCGCCCGGCCTGCCGGAGATGATGGACCTCTATGGCGTGGGCGATCATGGCGGCGGCCCAACCCGCGACATGCTCGACCAGGGCACGCACTGGATGCAGCCCGGCATGATCGCTCCGAAGATGGAGTTCGGCACCGCGCAGTCGTATTTCTCGGCCATCGAGAAGGAGATTGCGCCGGAGTCGAAGACCTGGGACTACGCCACCATCGCGCAGGGCTACCAGTATCCGCCTGCGCCGCCCGCCGGCGAGATCTCTATCCCGACGTGGAAGGACGAACTTTATCTCGAGTACCACCGCGGCGTGTACACGACGCAGGCCAACATGAAGAGCAATCTGCGCGAGGCGCCGGAGTGGACGCTCAATGCCGAGAAGGTTGCGTCGCTGGCCTGGCTTGACGGAAATCCGTATCCCTCCGGCGAGCTCACCGAGGCATGGAAGAAGATTGCATTCAACGACTTTCACGATCTCGCCGCAGGCTCGGGCATTGCCGTCATCTATCGCGACGCGCAGAAGGACTTCGACCAGGTGCGCTGGGCGACGAACGAAATCTCGTCGAAATCGCTCCGGACAATCTCCGAGCGCATTGATACCCGCGTGAACGGCGGCGCGGCCGTGCTGGTCTTTAACCCGCTGGCGTGGAGCCGCTCGGGCATGGTCCGGGTTGACGTGCAGATGCCGTCGGATGCAACCGAAGTCTCGGTGCTCGATGCGCATGGCAACGTGCTGCCCTCCGAGCTGCTTTCGCGCGACGCCGGCACCAGCACCGTTCATCTTCTGGTGCAGGCGCACGATGTGCCCTCGCTCGGCTACGAAGTGCTCCACGTCGTCGCCGGCAGGCGCGAGTTCGCCAGCGACCTGAAGGCCGCCGAATCCGCTTCCGGCATCCGTCTTGAAAACGCCGCTCTGCGCGTGGTGGTCGATCCCAGGACCGGCTGCATCACCAGTCTGTACGACAGGAAGTCCGGTTTTGAGAGCATTGCGTCCGGCTCCTGCGGCAACCAGCTGCAGGCCTTCCACGATCTGCCCAAACAGTACGACGCCTGGAATATCGATCCGGGCACGTATGACCATCCGCCCGCGATTCCGCAGGCGGACTCCGTAAAGCTGATTCAGCAGACGCCGCTCCGCGCCATTGTGCGCGTGGTCCGCAAGTGGCAGAGCTCGACATTCGAGCAGGAGATCGAACTCGACGCCAACAGCGACGAGGTTGAGATCCATAACGATGTGGATTGGCACGAGACGCACGTGCTGCTCAAGGCGGCCTTCCCGCTTTCGGCGACTGCGCCCTTTGCCACATACGAAATTCCCTTCGGCACGATTGAACGGCCCACCACGCGCAACAACAGTTGGGAGAAGGCGCGCTTCGAGGTTCCCGCGCAGAACTGGGCCGATCTTGGCGACGGGCGGCACGGCCTGAGCCTGATCAACCAGGGCAAGTTCGGGTATGACGCGGTGGGCAATCTGCTGCGCCTCACGCTGCTGCGCTCGCCCACTTCGCCCGATCCCAACGCCGACCGCGGCGAGCAGCGCTTCAGCTTCGCGCTGTATCCGCACGCCGGCGACTGGAAGCAGGCGATGACGGTCCGCCGCGGCTACGAGTACAACTACGGCCTGACGGCTGCGCAGGTGGAAGAGCACACCGGCGCGCTGCCTGCCGAGCACTCCTTCGTGAGCGTCTCCGCACCTGACGTGGTGCTGACCGCAATGAAGAAGGCCGAGGACTCGAACGCGCTCGTCTTCCACATGTACGAGTGGGCCGGCAGGCAGGCGCAGGTGTCGCTCGAGGTGCCGGACGGAGCAACGGGCGCCGTCGAGACCAACCTGCTCGAAAAACCGGAAGGCGATCCGCTCCCTCTGCACGGGAATCGCGTGGCTCTGACGATTCATCCATACGAAATCGCCGCGGTGCGAGTGGATTATCCGGCGGCGCACTGACGCGCGGCTGAACCGGCCCTCCGCCCCGGCGGCGTTTTTCCCCGCCGCCGGGGTGGAGTACTATTGGCTCTGATGAGCATCACGGATTTTCACGTCCTCGCCAAACCGATCGGGCCTATCTGCAATCTCGATTGCAAATACTGCTTCTACCTGGAGAAAGAGCAGCTATACCCTCAGGTGGATAAGTGGGCCATGCGCGAGGAGGTGCTCGATGCCTACATTCGCCAGTACATTGAGGCGCATGACGCGCCGGTGGTGAATTTCGCCTGGCAGGGCGGCGAGCCTACGCTGCTCGGCGTCGATTATTTCCGCAGGCTGGTCGAGATCCAGAAAAAATACGCGAACGGCAAGCGCATCGAGAACGCCTTCCAGACCAACGGCGTGCTGCTCAACGACGCATGGGCCGAGCTGTTCAAAGAGAACAGCTTCCTGATCGGCATATCCATCGACGGTCCGCGCGCGCTGCACGACGCCTACCGCGTGGACAAAGGCGGCCAGCCCACCTTCGACAAGGTGATGCGCGGAATAGAGACGCTCAAGCGCAACGGGGTGGAGTTCAACACGCTGACGACCGTGCATCGCGCCAACGCCGGCCACCCGCTCGAGGTTTACCGTTTTCTGCGCGACAACGGCAGCGGCTACATGCAGTTCATTCCCATCGTGGAGCGCATCGCGCATCAGGTCACTTCCGACGGGCTGCAACTCATCTCGCCGGATTTCACAGGCGCGGCGCGCGTGGCGCCGTGGTCGGTCGAGCCGCGGCAGTTCGGCCGATTCCTCTGCGGCATCTTCGATGAGTGGGTGCGCAAGGACGTGGGCAGCGTCTTTGTGCAGCTTTTCGATATCACGCTGCAGAGCTGGGTAGGGATGGAGCCGGGCCTGTGCGTCTTCCGGCGCAGGTGCGGCGCGGCGCTGGCCATCGAGCACTGCGGCGACGTTTACTCCTGCGACCATTTCGTCTATCCCGAAAACCGGCTGGGCAACATCATGGAATCGCCTCTGCAGTCGCTGGTCGATTCCGAGCAGCAGCGGCGGTTTGGCGACGCCAAGGAGACCTCGCTGCCCCGTTACTGCCGGGAGTGCGATGTGCGCTTTGCCTGCAACGGCGAGTGCCCCAAGCACAGGTTCCTCACCACGCCCGATGGAGAGCCGGGCCTCAATTATCTCTGCGCCGGCTACAAGATGTTTTTCCACCACGTGGACCCGTATATGCGCTTTATGGCCGCCGAGCTTGCGGCCAACCGCGCGCCGGCCAACGTGATGCGCTGGGCTGCGGCCCAGGATGCGCAGGCGGCGATGGGCAAAGCCGGGCGCAACGATCCCTGCCCCTGCGGCAGCGGAAAGAAATTCAAGCGCTGCTGCGCGCCTTCGGCATGACGGCCGCATCCGTTTGCGGCTGATTCTGGTATAGTTCACCCTCAGAAGCTCAAAACGCGCGGAGTCTTCTGCCGGCCTCCGCATGCGTGCATGCGCCGCCGGCAATCCGCGCACGGAGGCCTGTCATGATCTGCGCCAGCGCCCTGCAGCGGCTGCGCCGCGCAAGCCTTGCCTCGATACTCTTGCCGGTTGTCGGCGCAGCCGCTGCGCCGGTTGCGGTGCAGGTCTTTCCCACTGCCGCAGGTCCCGTTAAAATCACGCCCATCTATCACGCAACCGCCGTCATCCAGGCCGGCGGAGACACAATTTATATCGATCCGGCGCACCCGGCCAACATCGCCGGCCTTGCGCCCGCCGATCTGATCCTCATCACCGACATCCATCCCGACCACATGGACCCGGCCGATATCGCCGTCCTCAGCAATGCGCGCACACAGATCGTTGCTCCCGCGGCTGTGCAGCAGACTGTGACTAGCGCCAGGGCGCTGCGCAACGGAGAAACCATCACATGGCGCCAATGGAAGATCACGGCAGTGCCCATGTACAACATCCGCCACCTGATGCCGAGCGGCGAACCGTACCACCCCAGGGGGCGCGGCAACGGCTACGTGCTTAGCTATGGCGGAAAGAATTTTTATTTTGCCGGCGACACCGAGGGCACCCCGGAGATGCGCGCCCTGCGCGACATCGACGTGGCCTTCATCCCCATGAACCTGCCCTTCACCATGACGCCCGACGAAGCCGCAGATGCGGTGAAACAGTTCAGGCCGAAGATCGTGATTCCGTACCACTATCGCGGCCAGAATATCCAGAGGTTCGCCGACGATCTGAAAGGCACGGGGATCGAAGTGCGGCTGCTCGACTGGTACTCGAATGCCGCTCCGCAGCGGGAAGCGCCGCATTTTGTTCCCATGCCCAGGCCGCAGAATACGGCCCGGGGATTTTGAAGCGGCCGGGACGCTTCACGATCCGGAACCGTCGCTTTGGGATTTGAACCATCGGTCGTAAGATCCTCTTAGGAGGGCTGCGATGAGCAAAGAAAATCCCTACGAAGCATTTCTCGATCGGCGGCCCGTCGAGGCCATCCTGGCTTCCACGCCGGAAGCGCTGCGCGCGATGCTCGACCGGATCGGCGCGGCAGAAGCGGCGACGCGGCCCGCGCCCGGCAAATGGAGCGCAAGCGAAATCGCCTGTCACCTTGCCGATTGCGAGCTGGCCTTCGGCTTCAGGCTGCGCCAGGCGCTGGCCGAGGATAACCCCACCATCCAGCCGTTCGACCAGGATAAGTGGGCGGCCAGCTACGCGGGGATGGACGCCGAGCAGGCGATGCAGGTATTTGCAGCGCTGCGCGGATGGAATCTGCAGCTGATCCGATCGGCCATGCCCGCGGCCGCGGGCCGGCTTATGACGCATCCCGAGCGCGGCGTGATGACATTTCAGACAGCGATCGAAAGCATTGCCGGCCACGATCTGAACCATCTTGAGCAACTGCGCCGCATCGCCGGCGTCCCGGCTGCATGAAGCGCATCGGCGTGCTGTTCGGCATGGAGCACAGCTTTCCCGGCGCACTGGTGGAGCGCATCAACCGGAAGCACCCCGAAGGCGTTGCCGCGGAGTTTGTCTCGGTGGGCGCGGTCCGGCTCGGCCAGCCTCCGCGCTATTCGGTCATCATTGACCGGATCTCGCACGAGATCCCCTTCTATCGCGCATTCCTCAGGCATGCCGCGCTTCAGGGCGCCGCAATCGTCAACAACCCCTTCCGGTGCGCAGCCGATGACAAATTTTTCCACTGCGGGCTGGCCGGAAAGCTTGGCGTGGCGATTCCGCCCACCGTCATCCTGCCGCACAAACAGCGCCCCGGCCAAACAACGGACCGCTCCATGCGCAACCTGGAATTTCCCCTCGACTGGGACAGCGTGTTCGCTCACGTGGGCGAACACGGATTCCTAAAGCCGATCAACGGCGGCGGCTGGCGCGACGTGCATGAAGTGCGCGGCCGTGAAGAGTTCTTCCGCGCCTACGACCAGTCGCGCGACCTCTGCATGATGTTTCAGAAGGCGGTGAATTTCAGCGAATACTATCGCTGCTACGTCGTCAACCGCAAGAAGGTCCGCATCATGGCCTACGATCCGCGGCGGCCGCACGCCGAGCGCTATCTCGACAGACTGCCCCGCGGCCCCATGGCTCGAATGCTTCTCCGCCGCATCGAGCAGGATGCCCTCAGGCTATGCCGCGCGCTGGGCTACGATCTGAACTCGGTGGAATTTGCGGTCGAAGGCGGAATCCCGTATGCCATTGACTTCATGAACCCGGTGCCCGACGCCGATCTGCACTCGGTAGGCGGCGCGAATTTCGAGTGGATCGTGGAGCAGGTGGCCGAGATGGCGATTGCCATGGCGCGCAGAACGCCGCAGACTCCGGAAGCGCACGCCTGGCCTTTGCCGGCAACCGCGGAGCGGGAAGGCAGAGCGAAAACCCGCCGGGAGAAGAGACAGTCGGGAAAGAGCGCCCGGGAAGACCGGCCGCAGGACGCGCGCCTGCCGAAGACCGGCAGCCGGGAACAGGCAGAAGACGCGTGAGCCTCATCGGCACGGCCAGCGCCGCCGGAACAGGACGCGGTATTCCACTCGAAGAGCGTGCCGGATGAGCACAGCCAGCGCGGCCAGACAAAACAGGTCAACAGGCGCAGCCGAATGGCGGCCGAGCGTCAATCCGTGGCTGGTGGCCATGTCCGTCATGCTGGCCACCTTCATGGT
>DATGLJ010000065.1:0-2117 GCA_035294185.1 Occallatibacter sp.
AAATCTCGCGGCAGTCCAAGCGGGCGTGGGTGGGGCGCGAGATGACGCTGCTCGCCGAAGGCGAAAGCGAGGAGACGCCGCTGCTATGGGAGGGCCGCACGCAGTTCCATGCGCCGGAGATCGATGGGAAGGTTTATATCAACGATTTCGGCGGGATGGAAAAGCTCGAGGCGGGCGGGTTCTACCGCGCTGAGATTACCGAGGCGCACGATTACGACCTGGTTGTCCGGATCGTGGGAGCGGCCTGAGCCTGAATTTTCCGCTTTCTCTTTGCAGCGCGGCGCGAGTACTATCTGCGCATGCCAGCTCCACGCCGTTCCTTTCTGAAATCGGCGGCATCTCTGCTTCCCGCCGCATTGTTTGGCGATCTCGAAGCCCAGTCACCTGCGATTCCGCAGGCATCAGCGCTGCACGTTGTGGGCGCAGGGCAGGACCGGCTCGGCCGGCCCCATTCGCTGGGCTTTAGTTCTCTCGCATTCAAAATCACCAGTTCCGATACAGGCGGCAATCTGTTTGTGATCGAGCACACGAATCTGAGGCCTGGAACCGGCCCGGCTCTCCATCTGCACAACTCGCAGGAAGAGTGGTTTTATGCGATGGAAGGCGAGGCGGTGCTTCAGGTGGGCGATGAACGCGTGCATATACATTCCGGCGAGTCTGTTCTCGCGCCGCGCGGCGTGCCGCATACCTTCTCCGCTGCCGGAGCGCCGGCCCGCCTGCTGATTGCCTTCACACCCGCCGGCAAAATGGAGCAGTATTTTATTGACGCCGCCGCACACCCGCAGCTTGCCGCCACGGCGGAGTTCATGAACCGGTACGAGATGCAATGGATCGGCCCTTCGCCGTTCTGGAAATCGTAGGACCGGGCGAAGATCGAAAAACTGCTGGCGGCGCATCTGCCGCTTTGCTAGACTGGCGGGCATGAAATCGCGGCCTGAATCGCGGTCCGTCCGTTTCTCCGCCATCGGCATGCGGCTGCTCTTAAGCGCCGCACTTTGTCTGTGCGCTATGTCGGCTTCAGCGCAGGACTGGGCCCGGGCGGAACTCGACAAATCGACGCGCCACCAGGAGTGGGTGACGATTCGCTCGGGCAACAAGACGCTGCAGGCTTTTATCGTCTATCCCGAGGTGAGCAAGAAGGCGCCGGTCATCGTGATGATTCACGAAATCTTCGGACTCACCGACTGGGTGCGCAGCATGGCCGATGAGCTGGCTGCACAAGGCTACATCGTGATTGCGCCCGACCTGCTTTCCGGCACTGGGCCGAACGGAGGCGGAAGCAGCGCGTACCCGGACCAGGACGCGCGCGTGAAGGCTGTCTCCGCGCTGAAGGCGGAAAGCGTGATGGCGGACCTGAATGCTACAGCCGATTATGCGAAGAAGCTGCCGGCTGCGAATGGGAAGCTGGCGGTGATTGGCTTCTGCTGGGGCGGAGGAAAATCGTTCCAGTTTGCTACGGTGCGCCATGACCTGAGCGCGGCGTTTGTGTTTTACGGGCCGCCGCCGGAGGATCTTACCGCGATCACCGCGCCGGTGTATGGGTTCTACGCGGGCAATGACGCGCGCATCACGTCTACCGTGCCGGCGACCCAAAAGGCGATGCAGGATGCGGGCAAAACCTACGATCCGGTGGTGTACGAGGGCGCCGGACATGGGTTTATGCGGATGGGCGTCGACCCGGGCAATACCAACATGGCCAATGTGAAGGCGCGCAAGGAAGCGATGGAGCGGCTGGAGACGCTGCTCAAGGGGATGTGAAGCCGGCTGACGGCTGCTTGCCGGTTGTCCGGTCTATCTTTCGCACCGGCTGCCCTGCGATATAGTCATTCGTATTGGATTTACCCGGGAGGCATTCCTCTTGTCCAGGCGAAAACTTTCGATGCAACGTGCCGGCGTCATCAGCTGTCTCTTCTTCGCGACTCTGACGATGCCAGCGGCCAGGGCGCAGCAGGCCAGGCTGCTGGTGGCGCAGAAAGGCGAGCGCGCACTGGCGATCGTGGATCCGGCGGAGGGCAAGGTCATTGCCGACATTGCCGAGAATGGCGTGACCGGCCACGAAGTGGCAGCCTCGCCCGACGGACGCCTGGCCGTGGTGCCGATCTACGGCAACTCCGGCG
>DATGLJ010000066.1:0-9841 GCA_035294185.1 Occallatibacter sp.
GCGCGAAATCATACGAACGGTGGCCGACACCCGCGAGACCTACATCGACCGCCGCGGATTTCGCGGCGAAACTCACCTGCCGCAGAAGAGCCCGCACTGGACCTGGAACGTGCTCATCTTCCCCATCAAGCTGCACGATGACCGCGACGGCGCCGTGCTCACCGCGCGGCTGATTGAGCGGAAGTAGCGACCGATTTCACCACGGAGAAAACCGGGCCGGCTTTTGGGAGGGGCTTGTCTTCTGCCCACAACGCCGGCTTATTGTTTCTCCTTTGGCAAAGCGCCGGCGATGCTATCGCGAACAGCCTGCATGAGCACCTCGCGATCGCTGAAAGCGTGCGGATCGAGGGGCGAGTGAAATATCACGGTGGCCGTTCCCGGCCGCAAAGCAAAGCGCGTTTTCGGCCAGCTCTCGTAGGTCCCTAGAATCGTCACCGGCACAACCGGCACGCCGGAATCCATCGCCAGATAAAATGGCCCCTTCTTGAAGGGGAGCAGACGGCCGTCGCTGGAACGGGTGCCTTCGGGATAGATAACCATGTGCAGCCCTTCTTGCAGGACCTGGATGGCCGCGCGCACGCTCTCGATGGCGGCTTCACGATCACCGCGGTCCACCGGCACCAGGTGCCCCAGCTTCATGCCGGTGCCGAAGACCGGGACACGAAACAGCTCTTTCTTCACCAGCACGGAACAACGGCCGGGGATCACCGGGATCATCACCGGGGGATCGAGGTTGGAGACGTGGTTGGACATGAAGATGTAGTTGCGCCCGGGCTGCAAATGCTCCCGGCCGCGAACTTCAATCTTGACGCCGGCCAGCAGCACGCCCAGCCTGCCCAAGCCGGTTGCCGTGAAGTAAAGAGGATTGACGTTGCGCGTGAGCGCGGCATAAAGCACCAGCGGCGGGCCGACAAGCAGGATGGATATTCCCCAAAAGCACAGGAGCGCGATGGCGCGGATCAATTTCCGCTCCTGGCTTCGTCGTCGCCGTGGATCCATGCCGTGCGATGAGCGCGCTGCTCCGGCGTTACCGTGGCGAGGTCGTGCAATTCGTAGACCTGCTCTTGGCGCGCACCGAGGTGCAATTGGACCTCGCGCTTCTTGCCTCGATTCTGCAGTTGCAGCCGGACCGTGGTTCCCGGCTGCAGGCGCGATAGTTCTTCATCCAGGTCGGCGCCGGCGGGTGAGCCGTTGACCGCGATCACGCGATCGCCGGGAACAATGCCGAGCCGTTGCGCCTCGCTCGCGGGATCAACCTGGACCACTTCCGGCGGGCCGCTGAAATTTGCCGTGGTGCCGAAGCCCGGATTGGCAACCTGCTTGGCGCCCACAACAACATGCAGCCCGACGAAGCGGAAGAAATCGTCATAAGGAATCTCCTTGACGCCGGCAACGTAGTCGGCAAAGAAATCGCGGAAGCGCTGCCCGGCAACAACTTCTGCGGCTTCTTCGATGCCGGCGGAATCGGGATAAAAGCGATGCAGCTTGGCGTAGTGCTGGTCCATCCACTGGAACAGGTCGCGCAGCGACTTCGCGCCCTGGGTCAGCTCGCGGATGCGGAGGTCAAGCAGAATGCCCAGGATTTCCCCCTTGTTGTAATAGCTGATGCTGCGCTCCGGCGAGCGGTAGAAGGCGTTGCCTTCCAGCCAGGTGTCCAGGCTGGACACCTCCGCCGACTGCCAGCGATGCGCCGGGCGCTGCTGCAGCTCGGTGATCTGGGCGGAGATGAGGCGCAGATATTCGGCCTCGTCGATCAGCCCCGCGCGCGCCAGCAGCATATCGCTTACGCTGCTGGTAACGCCCTCGCAAAACCATAAGGCGCGGGTGTCTTGTTCGTGCTGATAGTCGACCGGCTCCAGCGATTGCGGCCGGATACGCTTGACGTTCCATAGGTGGAAAAATTCGTGCGCGCTGACGCTGGCCAGCGGCCCGAGACCGTCGCGCAGGCGGCCGGCCTCAATCTCGATGGCGGTGCCGTAGGCATGCTCCATGCCGCCTCCGCCGGGATGGTGGGGAAAATCGTAGAGAAATGTGTACTCATCAAAGGGGCGGTCGTGCATCCAATCGACGGCGGCGTGCGTGATCTTGCCCAGCGTTGCATCCAGCTGCGCCATGTCGTAATCGGCCGGATTACCATCTACCACAACGTGGTAGGTGGCTCCGTCCTGCTGAAACTCGGACTGCTGGAAGGTCCCGACTTCTGCCGGGCTGTCCACGAGCTCGTCGTAATTGCGAGCGGTCCCCGTCTTTTCGCTGACTTTGCCCGGCGGCGCAGCGCCTAGAACGTGCAGGTCCCGCAACTCCCACGTTGTGGGAGCATCGAGCAGGCGGAGGCTGGCGGGCTGCCAGCGCAGGTTGGGAGGATACATCAGGACCATGGCCCAGTTGAAGAAGCCGTGATCGGCATTCAAAAAGCTGCCGAAGGGACCGGGGGTGGCCAGATGAATATCGTAGCTGACGACGATGCAGCCCGGCGGAGCGCTGATCTGCCACTCGCTGACTTTGCTGTTAACGACGGTAGCTGCGGCGCCGGAAGCATCCTGGGCGTGTACCGCTTCGACGTTCGCCGCGAAGTTGCGCACCTGGTAGAGCGCGTTCCACACCGGCATCTCAAGGGTGCGAATGCCGGCGCCATTTGGCAGACGAATGCTGACGTGGGCCAGGTGCCGGTCCGCATCGGCAAGCGAAACGAAGTACTCGACCGGCTCCGCATGGGGACTCGCCGGCGAGGAGCAGCTAACGGGAGTTGCCGCCCAGAAATGAGCTGGGCAGAGGAAAACGCAAGCAATAACGAAAATCAGAGCAGCGACGCGGCTCACGTGGTGATCATCACCTCGGGACGAGATTTGAGCTTGGCCGGCAGCTTCTCATAAATGCCGTCAAAGCCGCCGTTGGAAAGAATGGCGACCACATCGCCGGGACGAAGTTGCGGCGCGATGGCATCGACAATCGCATCGGCGTTGCGCAGCAGGCGCGCCGGCTTGCCACCGGCCTGCAACTCGTCAACCACCGCACAAGGGTCGAGCCGCTCGCGCTCAGCAATCGCTTCCGACTTGAAAACCTCGGCCAGCACAACTTCGTCGGCGAGCGACAGGCTTTGTGCCAGTTCGTGTTGGAAGACTTTACGTCGAAGCGTGTTGGAGCGCGGCTCCAGCACCGCCCAGAGCCGCCGGCCGGCATAGCGCGTGCGCAGTGCCTTCAAGGTCTCGGCAATCGCCGTGGGATGATGAGCGAAGTCGTCGATGACGGTGATGCCGTGAACTTCGGCCTTCACCTCCAGCCGGCGCTTCACGCTGCGAAAAGTCCGGAGAGCGTCGGCGATGGATTCTCTGGCGATTCCATAGTTTGCTGCCATGGCAGCCGCAGCTGTGGCGTTCAGCACGTTGTATTCGCCGGCCAAAGGAAATTCGAAGTCGGCGTAAGACATGCCGTTGTGCAGCAGCCGCCAGCGAGTTGCCGTGGGCGCGTAGTCGACGTCAACGATCTGCCAGGCGGAGCTCTGCTGGAAGCCGTAACGCTCGACGCGGCAAAAAGCGCGACTGATGCACTCGTCCACGTTGGAGTGCCCATCCCAGGCGATCAGCAGTCCGCGGCGGGGAATGAGGTTCACCAGGCGCTTGAAGGCAGTCTTCACTTCGTCGAGGCTCTTGTAAATATCGGCATGATCGTACTCAACCGCAGTAAGGACGACTGCATGAGGAAAATAATGCAGGAACTTCGGGCCCTTGTCGAAAAAGGCCGTGTCGTATTCGTCGCCTTCCAGAATGAATTCGCGGCCTGGGCCTAGAGCAAACGAACTTCCGAAGTTCTCCGGGATCCCGCCGATCAGGAAACTGGGCGAGCGGCCGGCGTGATGAAAAATCCAGGCCAGCATGGAGGAAGTAGTGGTCTTGCCGTGCGTTCCTGCGACCACCAGGCGCTCTTTGTCCAACAAGAACTCATCGTGGAGCACTTGGGGCAGGGATTGCAGCGGAAGGCCCTGGTCGAGAACAAACTCCAGCTCGACATTGCCGCGCGAGATGGCGTTGCCGACGATCACCAGGTCTGGGCGGGGCTGCAGATTACTCTCGCTGAAAGGCTGGCTCACCGGAATGCTGAGCGACTGGAGGAAGTCTGACATTGGAGGATATGCCACAGCGTCAGACCCGGTGACCTGAAAGCCGCGCTGCTTGAGCATTCCCGCCAGCGAGGCCATCGCGGTGCCGCAAATGCCGATGAGATGAACGTGTTGGCGCTTCATGGAAATACGCATTGGCTAGAAGCAGGCTCCTCGCGGGCTGCAGACCGCGAGGAAGGACAAGCATAGACAGCTTCCCGGCGCGACCAAAGTCGTGCCGTGATGCAAACCCCTCCAGATTGGACTTTTCACCACCTGCTAGCGGGCGGGGCGTTCCCGCACTCCCGCGCCTTCGGCCTGCACGGCTGCGCCATAACTCAGCGAGACCGTCTTGCCAACGGCCAGCCTTGCCGGAACACCCAAAGGCAAGGTGATGCTCCCGCGCGAGACGTGTCCCGACTTTAGCCCGAAGGCCATGGGAACTCCCAGCTCACCCAAAATTCGCATTGCCACCTGCCGTGCGGTGTAACCGAGTGTTGCCGGCTCGTCGCAGTCGATCATCTCGCCGAAAATAATTCCCCGCACGCCGTCAAATTTGCCCGCCATCTTCAACTGCATCAACATGCGATCGATACGGTAGGGCCGCTCGGCGCGGTCCTCAAGAAACAGAATCGTGCCTTGCGTGCGGATTTCGTAGGGCGTGCCCAGCGAGGCGCACAGCAGCGAAAGGCAGCCGCCGTAGAGAACGCCTTCCGCGGTCCCTTCGGCGAGCGGCTCGACTTCCTCTGCGCTGAACTCGCGGCCGTAAGGCTCGCCGGAGGACAGCGCCGCCCGCCAGCTTGCCTGCTCGAAACCGCCGGGGCGCGCCAGATCGCCGGCCACCATAGGAGCATGAAACGTCACCAGCCCGGCAGCATCGCAGAGGTACGTCAGCAAAGTGGTCACATCGCTGCAGCCGGCAAAAATCTTCGGGTTGGCGCGGACCAGCTCGAGATCAAGCTGGGGCAGCAGGTAGTTGCAGCCGTAGCCGCCGCGCGCGCACAGAATCGCCTTGACCTCCGGCCGGGAGAACATCTCGTGCAGCTCGTGCACCCGCCGCTCCGCCGGTCCGGCGAAATAGAGCTGACGCTCGAAAATCGAAGGTAGGTAGAAGGGCTGGTATCCCAGGCGCCGAAGCTCCGCGCAACCTGCCTCCAAATCATCACGACGGAAGCCGCTGGCGGGGGCAATGATGCCCACAGTGTCGCCAGGTCGCAGCGCGGCGGGGCGGATGCGCTCCGGTTGAGCAGGGAAAGTCATGCGAACCGCTTATCTTATATGAAAAACTCGCCGCGGCAGAGCAGCGTGGCCGGGCCAGTAAGAAAGACTTCGCCGCTCCACTCCACGGTCTGTACGCCACCGGGAGCGCGCACGCGCACCGGCGAGCACGCCCGGCCGGAGTGAATCGCAGCCACCGCCGCCGCGCACGATCCGGTGCCGGAAGACAGGGTCTCGCCGACGCCGCGCTCGCAGAACCGCACTTCGATCTCGCCGGGGTTCAGGACCTTTACGAATTCCACGTTCATGCCGTGCTGGAAGTCGTGGTGGCGCGAAATTTGTTCGGCGACGGCTTGCCAGCCCAGTTCGAACTCCGGCACAAAGACAACGTAGTGGGGATTGCCCATGGAGACCGGCGTGCCGCAAATTTCGCCGTAGGTGAACTTGATGGGAAATTCGTCGCCGACCTCAGGCGCCCCCATGGAGCTGCGAAACTCAAAGTTGTTGCCGTCGCGCGCTCGCAGCTCGCAGGTCTTCAGTCCGGCCCCGGTGCGAATCACCACCGAACGGCAATGATTTTCCGCGCAGTGCCAGGCGGCGACGCAGCGGGTGCCGTTGCCGGAAATCTCCGCTTCCGAGCCATCGGCGTTCAACAGGCGAACGCGAAGATCGGCATCACTCGCGGGCAGGACCCACTCGACGCCATCGGCGCCAACTCCGTTATGGCGATCGCAGATACGGCGGGTGAAGGCGTGCAGGTCGCGGGGCGCGTGGGCAAAGTCGATGATGAGGAAGTCGTTGCCGCAGGCCGTCGCTTTGACGAATGGAATATGGGCCATAGCCGCTGCGCGGATTGTAACAAACGAGAATGCGCAGCTGACACCGCGGCGGTGGCCGCGGTGCGACCGGTCGCTTATTTCGGCTTGTAAACCGCGCACGCGGATTGCCCCGGCGCGCTGACGCTGACCAGCTCCTGCAGCTCTGCGGCGTGGCGCTGCACGGCCGACCAGACGGGATCGCCCTGGCAGGCCACAATGTAATCGGCATGATGGGCCGGGTCGAGCAACGCCCACTCCCAATCCGGATGCTCGCCTTCGGAGATGACGCGATGCAGCGGAATGCCGGCCAAACGCAGCGCTCCGGCGTACTCGGCTTCATACATCAGCAGGGTCGCGGAGGGCGGAATTTGCACCAGCACCCCGGCCACCCCTTGTTCCAGCGCCAGGCGGCCGCGCGAGTTCACCTGCGCCTCCCGCAACGTGATGGGCGACTCCGCATAAGCTGAACCATAGCTGGCGGCGACCAGCGCGATCATGACACACCACGCCGCCGTCCGCAGAGACACTCGGCCAAACCTCTCTGCGGCATAGGCCGCCAGCAGCACAGGAAAAACAGCGAAGGCGGGCAAAAGCTCGAGCCCGTAACGCACGTTGTAATACGAAAACGGATACCAGACGGGAAGATAGACGGGCACGCTGCCATAGGCGATCGACAAGCTGTAAAAGGCCACCGGCAGCCAGCACAACAGCAAAATTCCGTGGCTGCGAAAGCGCCACACGGCAAGCGCTGTGCCGACGAAGGCCAGCGCCAACAGCGCCCGTCCCCACGACGGCGCTCCCATGTTCAGCTGGGCGGCCTTCAGAAAATACAACCCGGCGGTGAGCAGATGGTCCTGGCCGGGATACGGCGGCGCTCCTCGCGCTGTGCTGCGCAGGGCAATCGCCTTGGCCGAGTAAGGACCGTTAAGGAAATCGAGCGCTTTGCCGGAGACCGCCCAGGTGTAGATGAGCCAATACACCGGCACGAGCGCATTCAACAGCATGACTTCCAGAAAGGACTTCGCGGCGGCGCGACGCTGGAGGGGATTCGTCAGGCGGCGATACCAGCGGACAAACGCCACCGTCACGATGACCCCGAGCACGCCGCCGGCGAACCAGCCGTCGTAGCGGGTGAGCGCGCCTCCGGCCAGGGTGATGCCGCAGTATTCCAGCGCTTGCCGAGGCTTGATTTGCGGCGGCGAACTGGACCCAAGGCCGGAGGTCGCGCGCAAGAATTCGTCCAGGTAGACCAGCGACCAGACGAAGAAGGCAAGGAAGATCGGCTCGTTCATCGCCGTCGTCTGCAGGTAGAGCAGATTGGGATTCAGCGCATAGATGCCGCCGGCCACGTAGCCTGCAAGCCGGCCGGCATGGGCGCTGACCAGGCGAAAGACGCCCAGCGCGCCCAGTACAAACGCCACCATGCCGGGGATGGCGCCGGCAATGCCGCTCTCCCACAGCGTGTTCACCCAGATGAAGGGCAGCATTGCCATGTGCTGCAGCGGCAACCAGACGGTGCCCAGTTGGCCGTACGATTCCAGCGGATGGCGATTATCGACAACGCGGCGCGCGATGTTCAAATGGGCGGCCGCATCGCCGTAGAGCAGCAGCTCCTGGTGAGCGTAGTAATAGAAGAGCGCCCCAAGCGACAGCGCCGCCAGGAGCAGGGTGAAGCGGGTTTCGCTGCGCTGGCGGCGACGCGCATCCCTACCCGTAGAGTGGTCAGCCCAAGCGGTCTTCATGCGTTCTTAGCCGACGCCGCCTTCGCCAAGCTCATGAAGGCCAATTCCCGGCCTTGTCAAGTCAAATATCAATCCAAATGGGTCAGCTCGCGGAAGACGTTGAAGCGCTCGTCGATTTCCTCCCGGCTGAGCGATTGCAGCCGCTCGGTGCCGAAGCGCTCGACGGCGAACGAGCCCATCACGCTGCCGTAAAACATGGCGTGTTTCAGCACGCGGCGCGTCACCTCCCCTTGCGACGCGATGTATCCCATAAAGCCGCCGGCGAAGCTGTCGCCCGCGCCGGTGGGGTCGCGGACTTCGTCCAGCGGCATCGCCGGAGCGCGGAAGGGATGTTGCCCGCCGGCAAATTCGCCGTCGCGGAAGAAAATCGTCGCGCCGTACTCTCCGTGCTTGATGACCAGGGCGCGCGGGCCCATCGCCATCACCTTGCGAGCGGCGCGCGGCAGGCTGTTGTCGCCGGCCAGCATCTTGGCCTCGCCGTCGTTGATCAGCAGCACATCCACGCGCTGCAGCATCTTCTCCAGGTTCCGGCGATGCCCGCTGATCCAGTAATTCATGGTGTCGCCGCCCACCAGCTTCACTTTGCTCATCGCGTCGCGCACGCGGGTTTGCAGCACAGGATCGATATTGGCCAGGAAAAGATAGTCGGAATCCTGATACTCGGCGGGAATCGCCGGGGCAAACGTCTCAAACACGTTTAACTCGGTGGCCAGTGTCTTGGCCTCATTGACGTTCTCGCCGTACTCGCCCGCCCAGTGGAAGGTCTTGCCTTTGGCGTGCTGGATGCCGCGGGTGTCGACGCCGCGCTTGTTCATCACGGCTTCGTTCTCCGGCGTGAAATCTTCGCCGACGACGGCCACCACGCGCACATCAGTGAAGTAGCTGGCGCTGAGCGAAAAGTAGGTGGCCGCGCCGCCCAGGATGTGCTTGCGCTCGCCGTAGGGAGTTTTCAGAGTGTCGAATGCAACCGAACCAACCACCAGAATAGACAATGCCTATGCTCCCGCTTTTTGTTCGGAATCGAAATACTTGCCCACCAGCAGCCGCAGCCGTTCCAGCGTTGCCGCCGGGACCACGCTCTTCTGGGTGATGATGGCGTTCGCCAGCGCCGAGCCGCATTTGCAACTGCGCGTTTCCGGCATGGCGGCGACTGCTTCGCGCACCACCGTACAGGCGTGCTCGGCGTTTTTCAGCAGCACGCCGACAATCTGCTCGACCGAGACATGATCGTGCTCTTCGTGCCAGCAGTCATAATCCGTAACCATCGCGATCGTCACGTAGCACAGCTCGGCTTCGCGCGCCAGCCGGGCCTCGGTCAGATTGGTCATGCCGATCACGTCGAGGCCCCAACTGCGATACAGGTTGGACTCGGCTTTGGTCGAGAACTGCGGGCCTTCCATGTTGAGATACGTCCCGCCGGACTTGACATTGACGCCCGCGCGGCGGCAGGCTTCAGCCACGACCTTGGCCGTGTCGGCGCAGATGGGATGCCCAAAGCCGACATGCGCCACCAGCCCGTCGCCGAAGAAAGTGTCGGCGCGATGCCGCGTGCGGTCAATGAACTGATCGGGAATGACAAAGTCGAGCGGCTGATGCTCTTCCTTCAGTGAGCCGACCGCCGAAAGCGAAAGGATTCGCTCGGCGCCCAGTTGCTTAAAGCCGTGAATGTTGGCGCGGTAATTGATCTCGCTCGGCATGAATCGGTGCCCGCGCCCGTGACGCGATAGGAAGGCCACCTTGCGGCCTTCCAGCACGCCCAGCACATATGCGTCGGAAGGCTTGCCAAATGGGGTGTCCAGCCATGCCTCCTGCGCTTCGCTGAAGCCGGGCATGGTGTACAGACCGCTGCCGCCGATGATGCCGATCTCCGCTTGTTGCAATCGCTGCTCCTGGGATGAGTTGTGAAACTCACGATTATACAGGGAGGGTAGATACCGCCTGCGCCTGCGCGTGCCTGCCTCGTGGGT
>DATGLJ010000067.1:0-2445 GCA_035294185.1 Occallatibacter sp.
ATTCGAACTCAGTGTCATACCATAGGCTCCCGCATCCAGAATTGCCAAGAGCTCGCCCTCGCGCACCGTTTCCATTGCCCGGTCGCGCGCAAAAAAGTCCCCAGTTTCGCATACCGGGCCCACGATATCGGCTGTCATCGACTTAGCCCCGCGCCGGGGCGTCACGGGAACTATCTCATGATGCGCCTGGTAGAGCGCCGGACGAATCAGGTCATTCATCCCCGCGTCCACAATCACAAAGTGCTTCGCACCATTCTGCTTGCGATAGAGCACGCGCGTCACCAGAGCGCCGGCCTGGGCCACCAGAAATCGCCCCGGCTCCAGCAGAAGCGTTATTTCAGGCACATCGGCCACGGCCTTGAGCAGCGCCGCCGCATATTGCCGCACACGCTCCGCCGGATCGAAGCTCGCGTCCTTTAACCCTGCCTGATACTCGATGCCGAGGCCGCCGCCCGCATCGAGAAAGCGAATGCCGTGCCCATCCTTGCGCAGTTGGCCAATCAGCGCGGCCACGCGCTCCACCGCCGCGCCAAACGGCTCCGCGCTCCGAATCTGCGAACCAATATGCACACTCACGCCGCGCGCTTGCAGATATTTGTGCTTCGCCACGCTGCGATACACCTTGCGCGCACGCGCCATCTCAATGCCAAACTTGTGCTCGCGTAAGCCCGTTGAGATATACGGGTGTGTCTCGGCGAAGACATCAGGATTGACACGCAGCGACACTGCCGCGCGCTTGCGCAGTTTGGCCGCGCGCTCGGCCAGCAGCTCCAGCTCGCCCTCGCTCTCTACATGAAACAGCAGGATGCCGGATCGCAGCGCGAGATCCATTTCCGGCGCAGTCTTGCCCACGCCGGAAAATACCACGCGCCCAGCGGCCCTTTTGTTGACGGTCAGCACACGCTCCAGTTCGCCGCCCGAGACAATGTCAAAACCGGCGCCGCGCTTTTCGAGCATTGCCAGAATCGCCAGCGCCGAATTTGCCTTCACCGCATAGCAGATCAGGTGCGGAACCGGCGCAAAGGCATGAGCAAACAAATCGAACCGCCCGGCAATATGATCAGCCGAATACACATAGAGCGGCGTGCCATGGCGCTTCGCCAGCGCTTCCAGAGACACACCCTCCACGTGCAACGCCGCACGCCGGCCGGGATAGGAAAAAGGACGAACCTGAGACAGAGCAGACCTCGCAGAGAAAAGCAAAATGTTCTCTCAGCATAGCGCGTGACCGCGCCGTGTGAAGAATATGCGAGGAGTTTTGGGAGTGCCGATTGATTGCCGGCGCGCGGGCTGTGAAGTACGCTGCGCAGCCGGATAAGAAATTACTTACGGCCGCACGCCATCGAAGAACCGCCGCAGGATCGGCCCGGCCGTCTCTGGCTGCTCCCAGGGCGCATAGTGGCCCGCATCCGGAATCTCGTGATACTCCACCTGAGCGCCGCCGCTGCGAATGGCCTCGGCCAGCAGCCGCATATCGGCCGGAGTGCTGCCGCCGTCTTCGCCCGCCGCCACCACGCAGCACGGAACCTGGATGGTCTTTGCCGTCTCCACGGAATCCGGACGCGATGCAAGCCCCTGCTGCACGGCAATGATCGCTTCGGGGCGCATGGCCTGCATCATCTCACGCGCCTCGGCCGTCTTCTGCGGCCAGCGGCTCCGCGTAGAGGAGCCGATCAACGAGGCCAGCATCGCCTCAATGAATTCACCGCTGCCGCGCTGCCGGATCTTTTCCATATTCGCCTGGCGCGTGGCGCGGTTCTGCTCCGTATCCGCCTGCGGTTTGCTGCTGCAGAAGGCCAGCGCCCGCACCCGGCGCGGACAGCGCCGCCACAGCTCATAGAGCGTGTAACCGCCAATCGAACACCCGGCAAAGATCGCCCGCTCAATACGCAGCTCATCCAGCAGCCGCTCGATATCCGCACCTAGTTTTTCTATCGTGATCGGGCCATCGCCCGCTTCCGACTGCCCATGCCCGCGCAGGTCGGGCATCACCACGCGATAGCGCGCGGCAAGCAGGGCTGCCACCGGAAGCCAGAAGCCATGATGCAGGGGAGTCGGATGCAGCAGGATCAAGGGCGCACCCGCACCCTGCTCCGTATAAAACAACTGTGCATCGCCCGATCGATACTGCAAACTACTGCCCTCCTGCGGTGTTTCCCGCATCTGTCCTCTGTGGAGGATAAGGCGTCACCGGGGGCAGCGCCAACGGCTCTTCGGGCATGACGATCCAGAAGATGATATAGGCGATCAAGCCCATGCCGCCGCCAAAGACCGTCAGCAGCACCGTGATCACGCGCACCCAGGTCACGTCCCACACATAGGCATTCGCCAGACCCTGGCAGACGCCAGCCACCGTGCGTCCCGCGCGGGGACGCACCAGCCGCGACGCCGGAGAATAAACCGGCGGCGGAGCCACATAGACCGGCGTTCCGCAGGCCGGGCAAA
>DATGLJ010000068.1:0-5472 GCA_035294185.1 Occallatibacter sp.
GCCCCAACCTCACCGATCGGATGCGGCGTATCTATCTGCCGCAATACAGCCCGGCGCCTATTTTGCGTCCCGACGGCAAGCCCTGGGCGATGGCTACGCCGTTTCTGAGAAACGGAGTCAATATCTACGATCACGATGCCGATTCCGCAGAGGCCTATGGCCCTTTCCCGCAGAAGGAAACCGTGCCGGCGTGAGAAGCTGCACCAAGCCCGCTTCCGTCCTGAAGCCTTATCCTGACTCCAACGGTGCTCCCAGCCAGTACCCGCAATGGACACAGCGGTAGTATGCGGCCGCATGTGTGCAATCTATGAAACCAGCAGTACTGACCACGCGCTTCAGCTACATGACGCCGGAGATCGGCGGCCAGCTCATCTTCTGCGTCATCTCTTTCTACCTGCTGAAGTTTTATGTGGACGTTTATGGGTTACCGGTGGCGGTCGCCGGATCGATTCTTCTTATCGCCCGCTGCATCGATGCGATCGACGCTCCGCTCTGGGGCGTGCTCTTTGAAAAAATCTGCAGTCCCCTCGGTAAATGCCGTCCATGGTTCCTCTGGCTTTGCGTTCCGTTCGCAATCTCGGGGATTCTGACCTTTTACACGCCGCATCTCGAAGGCAGAGGGAAAATCATCTACGCTGCCCTCACCTACGTAACCTGCAGCATTCTTTATACGGGCATCAATACGCCGGTTTCATCTATTCTTGCGGAG
The DNA here is from genome assembly GCA_035294185.1 of Occallatibacter sp. GTDB lineage: Bacteria > Acidobacteriota > Terriglobia > Terriglobales > Acidobacteriaceae > Telmatobacter. Next base: position 710 of record DATGLJ010000068.1, read on the forward strand.
CTGACGCAGGATGTGCGCGAACGGGTAGCCCTGACGACGTTCCGGATGTTTGGGTCGAAGTTTGGCGTGCTCTTTGTCAACCTTTCACTGCTGGCGCTCGTGGCCAGGTTCGGCGGCGGCAACGAGAGGGCCGGCTTTCTTAAAGTGATGTGCCTCTACGCGGCCGGCAGTATCGTGATGTTTCTGATCGCCTTCCGCAATCTCAGGGAAACGGTGCAGCAGCAGCGCCGGCGGTTGTCCATCGGGCAAAGCATCGCGGCGCTGCGCGGCAATGTGCCGTGGCTCATTACCTTCGTCAGCAGCCTGTTTTTCTGGATCGCATTCATCGCCAGAATCTCCGCGGCGCCCTTCTATTTCCAGTATGTGCTGCATCGCAGCGCGCTGGTTTCTTTGGCGAACGGCCTCGATGTTGTCTCGCTCGCGAGCATTCTGCTTCTCCCGTTCCTCTGCCGCCATATGTCGAAAAGAAATATATGGGTGCTCGGCCTGGCGGGGTGTGTGCTCGGGCAGGTGATCGTCTTCCATGGAACGGAGAGTCATTCGGTCGCCATAGTCATGGCGGGCTGGACCGTAGGGTTTCTGGCCAGCGGCATCGCGATGGCGCTGCCATTCTCCATCCTGGCCACAAGTGTGGATTACGGCGAGTGGAAGAGCGGCATTCGCGCCCCGGGGTTTCTGACGGCGATCGGCGCTGCCTTTTGCCTGAAGGCTGGCAGCGGGCTGGGTGGCGCTCTGCCGGCGTGGATCATGGATTGGTTCGGCTATGTTCCCAACGTAGCGCAGACAGCGCAGTCGCTGCGCGGCATTGTATTGAGCTGTATCTGGGCGCCGGCGGCCGCTTATGCGCTTGCGGCAATACCGGTGTTCTTTTACGGGTGTTATGAACGGCAGGAAGCAACCGTCCAAAGCGAGCTGGCGGCGCGCTGGCGGGGACTCGAGGCGGCAGCGCGCCTATGAATACAACGGCCGCGGAGCAAAGCCCTTTCACGCTGAGACGCGTGGATCGAGCCGCCATCATCGAATGCGGCCGGAGGCGGCTGCGGATCGTCTTCTGCAGCCCGTGCTCAGTACGCGTGACATACACCGAGGGCCGAGACTTCCGGGATCGTCCAAGCCGCATTGTGACCGCCGGAAACACGTGCGTTGATTTCGAGCTGCGTGAAGACGATCGTGCCTATGTCCTGAGCACCTCTTCGCTGACGGTAAAAGTGCTCAGGCAATCCGGCGCATTGAGCTATTATGGCGCCGGCGGCAAACTGCTCACCCGCGAACCGGATCGCGGAGGCAAATGGCTGACGCCGAAGAAGCTCTTCAGGAACGTGTATGCGCAGGACGCGCCGGTAATCACAGCAAGCCATGTAGATGGCGTGCGCGCCACCGCCTCTGCCTGCGAACAGGTCTTCGACCGCGACGCCTTCGAAGCGAAGCTGGAGTTCTGCTTTGCGCAGGACGAAGCGCTTTTCGGGCTCGGCTCTCATGAAGAGGGTTATGGCAATCTTCGCGGCAAAAGCCGCGAGCTGTATCAGCAAAATCTGAAGGCAGCCGTGCCGTTTCTGATTTCGACGCGCGGCTATGGCGTGCTTTTCGATTGCTGCTCGCTGATGACCTTTCATGACGATGCTCACGGCTCCTACTGGTGGGCAGATGCCGTCGATGAGCTGGACTATTACGTCATCGCCGGAGGCGCCGTCGAGGGCGTAATGCGCGGCTACTATGAATTAACCGGAACTGCTCCTCTGCCGCCGAAGTGGGCTTTCGGATATATCCAGTCGAAGGAACGGTACGTCACCGCGCAGGAGATGATCGATGTTGTCCGCGAATACCGGCGCAGGCATATCCCTCTCGATGCCATCGTGCTCGACTGGAAATCGTGGCCGAACGGGCAGGGGTGGGGACAGAAGTCGCTCGATCCTGTTCGCTTCCCGGATCCGGAAGCCTTCATCTCGAAGCTCCATGAGATGGGAGCGCGGCTGATGGTGTCCATCTGGCCGATTATGACAGGCAGTTGCCCGGACCAGATCGAGTTGCTCCGCCGCAATCTCATGCTCGGCAACGGATCAACGTACAACGCATTCGCGCCGGAGGCCAGAGCCCTCTATTGGAAACAGGCCGAGCGCGGTCTGTTCTCAAAAGGCGTAGACGCATGGTGGTGCGACTGCACGGAGCCGTTCGAATCTGACTGGCAGGGTGCGGTGAAGCCGGAGCCGCATCTTCGCCTGGCAAAGAACACCGAAGAAGCCAGACGATATCTCGATGCCGCCGAGATCAATGCATTTTCTCTCCTGCATTCGCAGGGAATCTACGAGGGCCAGCGCGCCGTCACAGGCGATAAACGGGTGTTGAACCTCACCCGATCCGCCTATGCCGGGCAGCATCGCTACGGAACCGTCACCTGGAATGGGGACATCAGCGCAACCTGGGAGACGCTGCGCCGCTGCATCCCTGAAGGGGTAAACTTCTGCGCCTCAGGTGAGCCGTATTGGACGGTGGATATTGGCGGTTTCTTCGTGGGCAGCGACCCGTCGCTGTGGTTCTGGCGCGGCGATTTTCAGGATGGATGCCGCGGCCTGACCGATATGAACGCCCTGGCCCCCGATCCCGATGACCGCGGTTGCCGGGATCGCGGCTACTGGGAGCTGTACACGCGATGGCTGCAGTACGGAGCATTTCTTCCCATGTTTCGCTCGCACGGCACGGATGCAGCTCGCGAGATATGGCGCTTCGGCGAGGAAGGCACGCCGTTTTACGACGTCATCGCGCGCTACATTCGGCTGCGTTACGAACTGATGCCGTATATTTATTCGCTGGCCGCGGCCGTGACCCTTCATGGCTCTCCGATGATGCGACCGGTTGCATGGCAGTTCCCGGGCGACTTGAAGACGCACGGCCTGCTTGATCAATACCTGTTCGGGCCGTCGTTTCTGGTCTGTCCGGTCACGTCGCCAATGTATTTTGCGCCGCAATCGCGCCCGCTCGAGGGCGTCGCCCGCACGAGGAGCGTTTATCTCCCTGCCGGGCGGCATTGGTTCGATTTCTGGACAGATGCGCTCTATGAGGGCGGCCGGCAGATCGAGGCCGATGCGCCGCTCGAAACGATGCCGCTCTTTGTCCCCGAGGGATCGATCATCCCCATGAGCGAGGCCGTTGAGTTCGTGGACCAGCGGCCCGATGCGCCTTATGAAATTCGAGTCTACGCGGGCCGCGATGCGCAGTTCGCCATCTACGAAGATTCCGGAGACGGCTACGAATATGAGAGCGGAGCCTTTGCTCTTATCAGATTATTCTGGTCGGAAATGGATCGAAAGCTGACCATCGCAAAGCGTGAGGGAACTTTCGCCGGTATGACGCCGAGCCGGGAATATCGCATGATTCTGATCTCCAGGCATGGCCGCGCGGCGCGAACCATAACCTATGCCGGCGAGGAGGTCGACATTGTCTTCTAGCATGATCCGCAGGCGGATAACCCATTTGACTGCGGCCATCGCGACCGCTCTGGGGCCTGGCCTTTCCGCATGGGCGGCGCAGCCGGGTAAACAGCCTGCGGTTGTCATCGCTGTTTCCCCGTCGGGCGACGATAGCGCTGCCGGGACACTGCAGGCGCCCTTTCGCACAGTAGAGCGGGCGCAGCGGGCGGTGCGGCTGGCGAACGCCAGTCATAACGTCGAGGTACAGCTTGAGGACGGCATCTACCGGCTGCAGCATCCGCTTGTCTTTACTGCCCTGGACGGCGGCAGGAATGGCTTCCACGTTCGCTGGCAAGCCGCTCCCGGCGCGCATCCGGTGCTTTCCGGAGCGATTCGCATCACCGGCTGGAAGCTCTTCGATCGCGCCCGGCAAATCTACGTGGCAAATACGCCGCCGGGGCTTGACAGCCGCGAGCTGTGGGTTAACGACAGACTGGCTCGAGTCGGCTCGATCGAGATTCCGCGATCGTCCGTCAGCTTCACAGAGCGGGGCATCGTGCTTAAGGATCCGAAATACGCGTACCTCGCAGATCTTCCCGAGCAGAATCGTCTGGAGATTCAGGCGACGGGATTCTTTACCCATAGAATTTCGCCTGTCGAGAAGATTTCCGGAAACACGCTGCTGATGCAGCAGCCGGCCTGGCGGAACAACTTATGGGGATACGACACGATCGAGGCGCCATTTCATCCCGAGCTGGCGCATCTGTACCTTGAAAACTCTCTGGCATTCCTCACGCAGCCCGGCCAGTGGTATCTCGATCCCGTTGCCGGCAAACTGTATCTTCGTCCGCCTGCCGGGGCTGACGCCGGCAGCATGGATGTTGAGCTTCCGCGCCTCACCGTGCTGATCTCGATCGGCAACAGCCTCGCCGCTCCGGTTCAGGATCTCGAGTTCCGCGGCATTCGCTTTTCGCACACCTCGTGGCTGGCCCCATCCGGCAACCAGGGGTATGCAAGCCAGCAGAGCGGCTCTTATCTTGCCGGGCAGGATCTTATCTATCCCGAAAATCCGCTGCAAAGCTGCGCACAAGGCTGCCCGGATTTCGAGAGCCGTCGCAATCAGTGGAGTCAGATGCCGGCCTCCGTTCAGGTCTCGGCGGCGCAGCGCATCACCTTCGATCACGATATCTTTGCGCATCTGGGCCAATACGCGCTGGGCATTGGCAACGACTCGGACGCGACGCTTTCCGGAGTTGGCCTGGGCGCCAGCGACATTACAGTCAAGGCCTGCGTCTTTACCGACGACGCCGGCGGAGCAATCCTGGCCGGAGGCGTACGCAAAGAGGCGCACCACCCCCG
>DATGLJ010000069.1:0-15105 GCA_035294185.1 Occallatibacter sp.
GGACCGAACCTGCTGGTTCCGATCGACATTAGCCAGTGCACCGACTGCGGCAACAGCGGCGAGTTTAACTACAATGTGCAGATCTTCGGCGGCACGCCGAATGTGGGCGACACCTACAGCTTCAACGTGACCTACAGCGACGGTTCGACAGACACGGTGAGCGGACAAGTGACGGCATTCGGCAATACCGGAGCGGTGGTGGGCGCGGCTGATGCGGTGACGAACATGAACCCCGGCACCAGCAGTCCGGACAGCACGACGCTGACGCCGAACTTCACCTGGACGTTCCCGGCAAACCCGGGCGACTATGTATACATCTTCAACCTGCAGCAAAATAACTGCAGCTCGAATTGCACTGTCTGGCAGATACCGGGCCAGAACTCCGGAGGAGGCGGATTTACTTACGCCGAGACCGGCAGCGGCTCCGTCGGAACGATCGACTGGGCTGTGGATCCGACAGGCAACAGCGGCAATACGCCGAACCCGGGCAGCCTGCAGAGCAGCGACCAGTATAACTGGAATATCATTGTGCAGGACAACAACGGGAACCAGGCGCAGAGCTACGCGCAGTTCACCGCGCAATAGGATGCAGCCGCGATCGGTGCCGGAGGCCGGTAGGTCTCCGGCACCGCTGTTTTTGCGCGCCGGCCCGCCGCAGCGGCAGGGTAAAGTGGTTCTGTGACCGACAGAATCATCCTGATCACCATGCTGGTCAAGTTCGGCGTGGTGGCGTCGCTGGCCAGCATTCTGGCGCGCGGGGCGACCTTCAGGAGGCTGTTCTTTGCCGAACAGCGCCGGCCGCTGCAGACTCTGGGCCTGCTGGCTTTTTTTCTGGCGCCGCTCACGCTGGGCGTGTGGATCCGCATTGTGGTTCCGAACTTTCTGGCAGCCGATGTCTCCTACGAGGCGATCGTTCTGCTCGGTCTGCTGATCGGTCCGGGATGGGCGATGCTCGGCGGCCTGATCCTGTCGCTGCCCGCGCAGTTTCATCACGAGTATCTGACCCTGCCGTTCAACATGGCCGCCGGCCTGCTGGCCGGATGGCTGGGCCGCTTCGTCGAAAGAGAAGAGGTCTGGTCGTTTACGCCGTTCATCGACCTGAGCCTGTACCGCTGGATTCACCGCAACCTGCGCAAGCCGCGCATTGACCGCCAGTTCCTGATGCTCTTCGCCATCGCCTTTGGCGAGGCCTGCCGCGTGTGGCTGGCGCGCGCGTTTCCGCACCGGATCTTCGCTCTTCGCGCCGACTCCAACTGGCTGCGCGCCCTGGTCTGCCTCTGCGCCCCCATTACCGTCGGCATCGCGCTCAAGGTCTGGAACGCGCTGCGCCTGGAGATATCTCTCGAAGAGCAGAAGCGGCTCCTGCTCGAGGCGCGGCTCGACGCTCTGCAACGGCAGATCAATCCGCATTTCCTGTTCAACACCCTCAACTCCATCGCCGCGCTGGTGCGGTCGAAGCCTGAACTGGCCCGCGAGATGACGGTGAAGCTGGCCAATATTCTGCGCGCGCTGCTCCGCGACCACACCAGCTACGTGCCCCTGCGCGAGGAGCTTAAATTCACCGACGATTATCTCGATATCGAAGTCGTTCGCTTCGGCGCCGAAAAGCTGCGCGTCGAAAAGCAGATCGATCCGGCAACGCTCGAAGTGCTGGTGCCCAGCATCCTGCTGCAGCCGCTCATCGAGAACAGCATCAAGCACGGCCTCGAGCCGCGCATCGGCGGCGGCACGGTGACGCTGCGCAGCAGAATCGAAGGCGACCGCGTGCTGATTGAAGTCGCCGACGACGGCGTGGGCATCGGCAACCGGCCCGTCTCGCCGCTGCGCCGCGCAAGCGGCGCGGGAATCGGCATCAAAAATGTCCAGGAACGGCTGGAGGTGCTTTACGGCGACCGCGCAAAGTTCAGCATGGTCAGCAATCCGGGGCGGGGAACGCTGGTGTCGATCGAAATCCCGGCGATGATGGGCAGCGCATCCTGAGTCATCATGCTGAATGCAGGCGGCTTGTGCATTGCCGCCTGGGCCGCTCGCCGGGAAAACGCTGCCGGCGCAGGCTTCTGCGGCCGCAGATGGTGTACACTGAAAAAGATCGAAGAATCCGATATTGGTCTTCTTTGCTTGTTCCGGTAACCGCAACTCGCAACCAATTCCAAATTGAGTTCGGCGGTACACAACATACAAAGGAACAAGTTCAATGGAACAAGGAACCGTGAAGTGGTTTAACGACGCCAAGGGATTCGGCTTTCTGAGCCGCGCAAATGGCGACGATGTCTTCGTGCATTTCTCCGCAATTCGCAGCCAGGGCTTCCGCAGCCTGCAGGAAGGTCAGGCCGTGACCTTCGACGTCGTGAAGGGTCCGAAAGGCTTTCAGGCCGAAAACGTACAGGTGGCCTGAGAGGCAAAGCAGCTCATCGAGCGGGGCGGTCGTCGTCGAGACCGCCCTTTTCCCATATCGGAGGAGAAATCTATGAAAAAGCCTGCGCCGGAACGCATCCACGCGGCAAAGCCTGCACCCCGGCATGACAAGTACTTTCTGCGGGACCTTCATCGAGAGATCGATCTTTTCGATCGCAAACTTGCTTACCTCAACAACTACGAGGAGTTTGCCTCCCCCAGGGATCGCGACGAGGCCGAGAAGAAGTTGCTGGCCAAGAGGGCTCCTCTTGAACGGACTGCCAGAGAACTGGCGGCGTCCGGCGTTGAATTCGCGGATAAAGACCTTCCGCGGTCGTTCCGTACGGCGTAACTCGAAATTGTGGCGCCTGCAACCGTTCGAACTTTGCAATCGCAGGAGTTCGGAGCCTTGCGCTGCGGTGAATGAGATGGCGGGGCAGGGTTGAAACCACGGTCCATGTCGTCCCGGCAGCGGTTCTCTCCGCTGTGCGATCTGCACCATACCTCGATGAAGCGCATGATGCTGGAGGAAGACACGGACGAAATCCGCTCCTTCCATGCCTGCGTGCGCCCGGGCTGTACGCGGGTATTCCGCGACGCCATCGGCTATCTGGACTGGATCGAAGGCGCATTCGATCGTTCGCGGACTTCTGTCCGTAAATGTCCGCGATGCGGATCCATTCTCTATCTTGCCGAGGTGGATCGTTTGCGCAAAATCGAGACCTGGGATTGCCCGCAGGGCGATTGCGATTGTTCGGAAGACCATCCATCCCCGGCTGCGCGATAAGCGCCGGGCTGCGGCAAAGCGGAGTTAAGGTTCCAGAATCCTGAATGGCGAAGCCGCCGGCCGCATGCGCGAAAAGCGCCGGCAAAGGCGCTGCCACGCTTTGCCCAGCCGGTCCGACGCCATAAAAACCTGTCCCGCCGTCAGCCGTCCGGCAATGCGATAATGCCCGGCGGCGGCCAGCCCCATCGATGCGATACAGCCGCACTGCTCGCAATCCGGATCGCCCCCAAATTGACATGGGGCAATGGTCGTCTTCAGATCGGCCGAGACGCTCCTTGTGGTTCTTGCAAAGATGCATTCTTCCGGGCTTCCGGGCGGCGATTCAAACTCCCGGATCACGCTTTCCGGCATGTCGAGCGCCCTGTATTTCAGCCGCAGCCGCCGCAGGTCGTCGAGGACGGCGGCCCTTTGCGAAGCGGTGAGTATCTCCGGATTGTTTGCGCCGCGTTGAGGCGTGAAGATGCTGAACCAGACTTTTACGACTTCGGGCCGGCTGCACCAGAAGCCGAGAAATTCATCGAGGTAGCCGGGGCGGCCGGCGATCTGCGCGGTGATCGTGCAGTGAATGTTGACCCTCGTACCTTCTATGTTTTTGAGGATGCGGTCGTAGGTTGCCGGTTTGCGGCGCGCGTCGTGCTCCGGCTGCAGGCCGTCGATTGAAACCGCCACAGTGAGCTTCCTGAACGCCATCCACGCCTGCGGAATCTTTCGGAAGGCGCTGGTGACAATCTGCGTATGCACGCCGCGGCTTTCGATTTGCGGCAATAACGAATCGAGTTCCCGATAACGGACAAGCGGATCGCCGCCCACAAGAGAAACATGCAATGGCCTGTAACGGTCGATCAGCGCGAGCACGCGCGCGACCAGGATGTCTCCGCGAAAGTCGGTAAGGTCGCGTAGCTGGGTCTGGCTTCCGAGATGCGCGGCGTCGAATGCGTAGCATCCCGGGCAGCGCAGGGGACACTCTTTGGTGATTTCAATGGAAAGAGAAGGAGTTCGACCGGTCAGAATGCGTGCCCACGCTTGAAGAACTTCGACTCTGTTCATAATTTCTCCGCCAGAGGGGCTGGAATCCGAGTAAACCGGAACCGGCCGCCTCCGTTAGCCATGCCGGCCTGTTGCGCTGCGTCGATGCCGCGCCAGAGTCCAGACTGCGCCCGGGCTGCTGCAGCGAGGCCGCTCCTCGCTCGGACGGATTTCTGCCGAATCGAGCAGTACTTCATTGGACGGGGCCAGCCGCCGAGTCGTTGGTTTTTCGCCGGGATCGATCCTTGTCGCGGCCGTGCTTTCGGCAATTGTTCGACTTTATGGCCCCGCAGAAGCCTTGCCCTTGGTATGCTCAATCCATGGTGCGCTTCACTGTACTGGCTTCCGGTTCAAAGGGAAACAGTACGGTTGTCTCCGGCGGACGGACGCGCATTCTGGTCGATGCCGGCCTGAGCTGCCGGGAGCTGTTCCGGCGTATGAAGACCGCCGGTGAAGATCCTGAGACCCTCGACGCCATTGTCATTACCCACGAGCACCAGGACCACATCAACGGCCTCGCCGTGACCGCGCGCAAACTTGGCATTCCGGTGTACTTTACCGAGGCCACGCACCGCGCCTGGATGCGCTGGCTGACGCCGCGCCGGACGATGACCTGCGCGCAGTGGATGGAGCAGTGCCGCAGACAGGCTGCTGAGCGTCAGGCCGAGGCCAACGCGCCGGAAACAGACGAGCCGGACGAGCAGGAGGCCGCGCCAGCCGCAGAGGATGCGGCTGCGGAGACCGGCGCTGCACATGCCGCGTCGGTTCCTGCCAAAGAGGACACCACGTGGCTGCCCGCGGTCGAGTATTTCGAAGCCGGGCGTCCGTTCTCGATCGGCGACATCACGCTTAACCCATTCACCATTCCGCACGATGCCGCCGACCCGGTCGGTTTTGTGCTCCAGGCCGAGGGCGTTCGCATGGGCTTTGCCACCGATCTCGGCTACATCCCGCCTAACGTCAAAGCGCAGCTCAGGGGAGTCGACCTGCTGCTGCTCGAATCCAACCATGACCTCGAAATGCTGCGCGACGGCCCGTACCCGTGGTCGGTCAAGCAGCGGGTTCTTTCCCGCGTCGGGCATCTCTCCAACGATGCCGCGGCCGAGTTTCTCTCCGGCAGCTACGACGGCCAGGCGGCCTATGTCATCCTGGCGCATTTGTCTGAAAGCAATAATCTTCCTGAACTGGCGCGGGTTACGGCCGACCGGGCGTTGCGCGGCCGGCCAGGCCTGCTGGCCAACCGCCTTCTGCTTGCCGAACAACATCAGCCAATAGAGCCCATTACTTTCTAGCTATCCGCCTGCAAAATCGTATTACAATGTGAATACAAGGTTTTGCCGAGCAGTTCTTCATCCAGGGGGATGTGATCGGACGGATTGCCGCCGATCGGGTCAGGAACTCGAAACTCGCGAATCCATTCGGGAGCAGAGAGCATCCCAAGACCAAGCCCTCCGCCGACTTGCACCGTGGCAGCGGATTGGTCGAATTCTTTTTATCGACGAGAGGCTTTAACTTTATGGCAAAAACCCCATGTAAAGATCGAGTAGTAGGCGCCATTCTGGCAAGCTGGCGCTATGACATCTCCGGGATTTCTCCCGAGATGCGCAAAGATTACGAGCAGCACTTCGCCGAGTGTGGCTACTGCTGCTCGAGGCAGAATTTCCATCGCAGCGTCGACATGGCGCTGGCCGTGCTCACCTCGCTGGCGGCGGTGTTTTTCCTGTTCGCGCTGGCGGTGCTCAAGCACATCAAGCCGCTGGAGCATGTGGCCTTCAACTTCCTGGGCCTCGACATCATCGACATGTACCACATGCTCGTGTCGGCTGGCGTAGCTGGGCTGTGCTTCTCGCTGATTGCCCTGGCGCTGGTGCTGATCACTACGCCTGCGCCGACCTGCCTTGGCGAGCGCGCCCGGCTGATCGAACAGCGTTTGCCGGCTGCGATCAAAGCGCTGCGGCTGCGGTAATTCTGAAACCGGGAACAGAAAAAGCCTCCCCGCAGCGGGGAGGCTTTTTCATTGCCGATGACAGAAGGTTTCCTTACTTCGCAAGCGGCAGGCGCATATCGCCGCCCGTCATCTCCTTCGGCAGCCCAAGGTTGAGCAGACTGAGCAGCGTCGGCGAGATATCGCGCAGCGAGCCGTCGGTGCGCAGCCGGTAGCGATCTGCATCCTCGCCCACCCAGATGAACGGCACAGGGTTGGTCGTGTGCGCGGTGTGCGGGCCGCCGGTGACGGGATCGACCATCATTTCGGCATTGCCATGGTCGGCGGTGATCAGCCAGTTGCCGTTGCGCTCCTTCACCGCCTTGTAGATGCGGCCGAGCTGCGCGTCCACGGCCTCGATGGCCTTGATGGTCGGCTCCAGCTTGCCGGAGTGGCCCACCATGTCGGCATTGGCAAAGTTAGCGACGATCAGGTCAAATGCGCTGTCATGAACGGCATTTACGATAATGTCGCCGATGCCCTCGGCGCGCATCTCCGGCGCCAGATCGTAGGTGGCCACCTTCAGCGACGGAACCAGATTGCGCTCCTCGCCCGGGAAGGGCGTTTCAATGCCCCCGTTGAAGAAATACGTTACGTGCGCGAACTTCTCCGTCTCCGCCACGCGCAGGTTGCGCAGGTTGTGCGCGCCCAGTACGTTGGCGAGGATGTTATCGAGCGACTCCGGCGGAATGACCACGGGCAGCTCGTAGAGCTTGTCGTAGTGCGTCATGCACACGTAGTGCAGGTTCTTCGGAATTTCGCGGCGGGGAATGATCTCATCGAGCGACTCCCAGGAGTCCAGGTCCCGGCCGCCATTCTTGTTCAGTCCGCTCTCGCGCGCCAGCACGCGCGTGATCTGCCGGGCGCGGTCGGCGCGGAAGTTGAAGTTGATGCAGACATCTTCGTCGCGGATGACGGCGGTCGGCCTGCCTGCTGCGTCTGTCACCACGAAGGGCACGAGAAATTCGTCCGTCATGCCGGCGTTGTAGCATTCCCTGATGCGCGCCACAGCATCCGGATACGCGCCGCCCTCTGCCTTGCCCACGACCATCGCTTCAAAGGCCTTGCGCTCCCGCTCCCAGCGGCGGTCGCGGTCCATGGCGTAGTAGCGGCCGCTCACCGATGCCAGCTTGCCTGCGCCGTACTCGCGCATTTTCTGCTCGAGCGCGGCAATGTAACCGGCGCCGGAGGTAGGCAGCGTGTCGCGTCCATCCATGAAGGCGTGCACGAAGACGCGCTCCAGGCCGTTTTCGCGGGCGATGCGCAGCAGCGCGTAGAGGTGCTCCTGATGCGAATGCACGCCGCCGTCGGAAACCAGCCCGAACAGATGCAGTTGCCGTCCGCCCTCGCGCGCGCGCTGCATGGCTTTCGCGACGGCCGCGTTTTTGCCGAGCTCGTTTGCGGCAATCAGCATATCGATGCGCGTAATGTCCATCTGCACAATGCGGCCCGCGCCGATGTTCAGGTGGCCCACCTCGCTGTTGCCCATCTGTCCGTCGGGCAGGCCGACAAAATGCTCCGAGGCGCGGATCAGCGTGTTGGGAAATTCGCGCAGCAGCTTGTCATAAACAGGCTTGCGGGCCAGAGCAATGGCGTTGTTGGCGGTTTCGGCGCGATAGCCCCATCCATCAAGGATGGTCAGTACGAGAGGACGCTTGGGCACGAAGAGGATACCTCAGTGTTCATAAGTGTTCTCTTCAAGGATAAATGGCCCGGGCGGGCGGGAATCATGCGAATGCGGCCGCAAGATTGCTCACTCGTACGCACAGATGCGAAGGATGACATCGTCATAAGAAATGGGCGAAGGAAAATCCCCCGCCCATCGGCAATTCTGTTCAGCTGATTAGCTGTTGTAGTTCAGGCTCTCGATGCCGAGATACACTGCGCCCGAGCCGAGCTCTTCCTCGATGCGCAGCAACTGGTTATATTTGGCGATGCGGTCCGTGCGGGAAACCGAGCCGGTCTTGATCTGGCCTACGCCTGTCGCTACGGCGAGATCGGCGATGAAGGTGTCTTCGCTTTCGCCCGATCGGTGGGACATGATGGCCGTGTAGCCGTAACGGCGGCCGAGCTCGATGGCTTCGAGCGTCTCGGTCACCGTACCGATCTGGTTCACCTTGATCAGGATCGAGTTGCCGACGCCCTCTTCAATGCCGCGCTGCAGGCGCCTGGTGTTGGTCACGAACAGGTCGTCGCCGACGAGCTGAATCTTCTGGCCCAGCTTGTCGGTGAGGATGCGCCAGCCTTCCCAGTCGTCCTCGGCGAGTCCGTCTTCGATCGAAACAATCGGATACTTCCGCGCCCAGTCTTCCCAGAAAGCGGCCATCTGTTCGCTCGAGAGTTCGCGCTTGTCGCTTTTCTTGAAGACGTATTTTTTCTTCTCCGGGTCGAAAAGCTCGCTCGTCGCAGGGTCCAGCGCAATGGCGATCTGCTCGCCGGGCGTGTATCCGGCCTGGCTGATGGCTTCGAGGATCAGCTCGACGGCTTCGTCGTTGGCTTTGAGTGAGGGAGCGAAGCCGCCCTCGTCGCCCACGGCCGTGTTGTAGCCCTTCTTCTTGAGCACGCCCTTGAGCGTATGGAAGACCTCAGCCGACCAGCGCAATGCCTCGCTGAAGCGCTCGGCGCCCACCGGCATGATCATGAACTCCTGGAAATCGACATTCGAGTCCGCATGCGCGCCGCCGTTGAGCACGTTGAGCATGGGCGTGGGCAGGATGCAGGCGTTGATGCCGCCCAGGTACCTGTAGAGCGGAATTTCGAGCGTCTGCGCCACGGCGCGCGCCGCGGCCATGGAAACCGCCAGAATCGCATTCGCGCCCAGCTTGCCCTTGTTCGCCGAGCCGTCCAGATCGATCATCGTCTTGTCGATCATCCTTTGGTTGGCCGCATCCATGCCTTCGAGCTCGGGAGCAATCACAGTCTCCACGTTGGCAACCGCCTGCAGCACGCCTTTGCCAAGGTAATGGCTCTTGTCGCCGTCCCGCAGTTCGACAGCCTCATGCTCGCCGGTGGAAGCGCCCGAAGGCACGATGGCGCGTCCCAGCGCGCCGCTTTCCAGGATCACATCGGCTTCCACGGTGGGGTTGCCGCGCGAATCCAGAACTTCGCGCGCACGAATCGCAACAATCTCAGTCATATCGCTCCTCATAATGCGGTGCAGCAGCCGGTCGTTCAATTTGGGACGGCGGTCTACGGGAAGGATCTCTCCGGCAGCGCTTTGAATGATGTGCAACAGCCCTTCCGCGGGTGCTGATCTCTTCGCCATCCAGCCTCTCGGAATTTCTTCGACGCCAATTCCGATTCTAACAAGCGGGCCTCAGGCCGAATGCAGGGGACAGCGCGCACGCCGGCAGCCGAGCCTGCCAGAAAGAGCGCACGTAATCACCTTGATTCTTCGCGGTTTGGATTTCTTCGCGCCGCAGACCTGCCGGACATAAGCTGAATATGGAGCGGTGCATCCCATTGCTCCTGGCCGGTTTGTCGAGAAAAACTTTGCCGGGCCTGGCGGGTCTAATCCAGCAGAGAAGCATTTGCTCGGAGGAGCGTGCTTTTTTTGATGCCCGCTTTTGGGAGGAACGAACGATGAAGCGCTCGATGTTGGTATGTGCGTTGCTTGCCGCAGGCGCAATGGGCGCGTGGGCGCAGCAGGCAAGCCCTTCCAGCCAGTACGAAGGCGTTTCGAATCCTCCTCCGGACGATCAGATCACCACGCCCGTACCACCGCCGCAGCCGATTGCAAAGCCATCGCCTGCCCACCCGCTGGCTGCTCCGATGGTTGCGCAGCCAGCACCCGCAACTTCGTCTCAGCAACCTGCCCTCGTGACGCCCGCTGCCGGCAATACCGCCGATTCGGAGGATGGAACCGACGCGGGCGTGGTGAAAGTCGAGCCGCAGAGGCCAACGCAGTCTGCAGAGCCCTCGCTGAACGAGCGGCCATACGCGAATGACCCGGACGGCGACATTGTGCACCCCGGGCCGCTGCCCGCAGGAGAGCTGGGCGAAGGAACCATCATTCGCGCGCGGTTGCTCAACGGTCTTTCGACCACATCCAGCCAGGCCGGCGACGCCTTCCGCGCCAGAGTGGCTTCCGATGTCTTTCGCGGCAATGAAATCCTCATCCCTCAGGGCTCTGAGATCGATGGCACGGTGGTGCGCGTCTCCACCGGTCACTTCGGCGGCCGCGGCTCCATGCTGCTGCGGCCGGAGTTCGTGATCCTTCCCGACGGTTCGCGCTTGCGCATGTATGCCCAGGTTACGGGCACGCCTGGTTCGGGCACGAACGTGGGCGCTGAAGGCAACATCACCCCGGGTTCGCGGATGAAGAAGGATGGAATCGAATATGGCGGCGCGGCGGGCGCAGGCGCTGTGACGGGCGCGCTGGTTGCCGGGCCGGCCGGCGCGCTTGCGGGAACGATCGTGGGCGCGGGAGCCGTCACCGTGCACCTGCTCATGGACCATCCGCAGGCGGCGCTGCCATCGGGAACGGTGCTCGACTTCGCGCTGACCGAGCCGCTGAATCTGGTTGCCGCGGAACGTGGCGCGCAGAGCGTCTCCTCGCCGCCGCCGGCTGCCGCTCCGCAGCCTGCCGCAACCGCCCAGCAACAGATTCCGGATATCGAGTAGCTGATTCCCCCGTTTCTCTGCCTTCGCCATTTCAGGCCACCCCGGCGCGCGGCCGCCGCATCGCAGGCTGCCATGCAGCGGCCGCAGCCTGAATGCAGAATGCGCTGCGTTCCGTGGCGTTATCGCGCGTGCTCGCACTGCATGATGTACTTTAGTCTCTAGCTGCTTGCGGCGGCAGGGCGGGCCTGCGCGGAAAGGCTGCAATCGGAAAACTCCGGTGAGGGGAGTCCGGCACGCATGATGGAATTCCACATCTCGCGTAAGGTGCGGGAACGGTACGGGTTCTCCGGCGCGCTGTTTTCGTTCAACGGCAATGTCGTGCTCGACAACATGCCTGCGTGCCGCGAGCTTGCGCACCGCATGAACCAGGTGCGCAACGTGGAAGCGAATCCCGGGCAGACTGTGCATGCCGGGGAGCTTTACGCCATGGGCCTGATCGACGAGGCCAGCCACGTGCTGATGGCGCGCTATCGCCAGCAGTTCGATCCGCAGGTGCTGGCCGCGGCGCTCGAATGGTTCGGCGCGCAGGTGGGCACAGACAACCTCGACAGGATGCTGCTTGCCTTCGTGCAGCAGTTTCCCGGATCAACCATCATTCGCGGCGAGCAGACGCCGGACCAGTGGCTGGCCGGCTCCACGGCCGGAATGACGCATCGCGAAGTTGCTCTCGAGGAACTCCTTCTGCTGTGGAACGCCAACCGCAATCCGGCATTCGCGCCGTTCCTCGAGTTGTTCGACGACGCGGACCTTGCCGAAAAGACCGTCTATAAGCAGGTGACTGCGGCTCTGCCTCAGTACTTCGCCACGCGGCCGCTCGTTCCGCTGCCCGATGCCGGCCCGATAAACCTGCTCGAACTGTTGCGCGCGCCGGCGCTGCGCTCGGCCAGGCTCGCCGAGCAGCTCGAAATTATCCGCCGTTTGTGGCGGCCGCTGATCGGCGATGCGCTGGACCGCCTGCTGATGCTGGCCGGCGAAATTCTGCGCGAGGAAGAGCTGGCAATCTGGGCGCGCTTCAATCCGCCCGGCAGGCGCGCAGGGCCGCAGCAGTGGCCGGGCATGGGCGGCGCCGATGTGCCGGACTTTGCCGGCAGCGAGTATGAGCGATTCTCTTCCGACGTGGCGTGGATGCCGGAAGCCGTGCTCATCGCCAAAAGCACCTACGTGTGGCTGGCGCAGTTGAGCAGGCAGTACCGCAGGCAAATCGGCCGGCTCGACGAGATTCCCGACGAAGAGCTGGCGACGCTCGCTCATCGCGGCATCAACTCGCTCTGGCTTATCGGCATCTGGGAGCGCAGCCGCGCATCGAAGACCATCAAGCAGCTTACCGGCAACAGCGACGCCGTAGCGTCTGCCTATTCGCTCTTCGACTATCGCATTGCCGATGATCTGGGCGGCGAGGCCGCCTACATCGACCTGCGCGACCGCGCCTGCCGTTACGGCATCCGGCTGGCCAGCGACATGGTGCCCAATCACATGGGCATCGATTCGCCGTGGGTGGTCGAGCATCCCGAGTGGTTCATGTCCCGCTGGGACTCGCCGTATCCCGCGTACTCGTTCGAGGGGCCCGATCTGTCGAGCGACAGCCGCGTCGAAATCAAAATAGAAGATCACTATTACGAGCAGTCCGATGCGGCCGTCGTCTTTCGCCGCCGCGACAAGGCAACCGGAGAAACCCGCTACATCTATCACGGCAACGACGGCACGAGCTTTCCCTGGAACGACACCGCGCAGCTCGATTATCTGAATCCCGCGGTCCGCGAGCAGATCATCCAGACCATTCTCCATGTGGCGCGGCTTTTTCCGATCATTCGCTTTGACGCCGCTATGACGCTGGCCAAGCGCCATTTTCACCGGCTCTGGTTTCCCGGGCCCGGATCGAGCGGCGCCATTCCTTCGCGCGCCGAGTACGGCATGACGCAGCAGGAGTTCGACCGGCACATGCCGCACGAGTTCTGGCGCGAGGTGGTCGATCGGGTCGCGCAGGAGGTTCCCGGAACGCTCTTGCTTGCCGAGGCCTTCTGGCTTATGGAAGGCTATTTCGTCCGCACGCTGGGCATGCACCGCGTCTACAACAGCGCTTTTATGGTGATGCTGCGCGACGAGGACAACGCCAAATACCGCTCGGTGCTCAGGAACACGCTCGAGTTCGATCCCGACATCATGAAGCGCTATGTGAACTTCATGAGCAATCCGGACGAGCGGACCGCCATCGATCAGTTCGGCAAAGGCGACAAGTACTTTGGCGTTGCGGCCATGATGTCAACGCTGCCGGGCCTGCCTATGTTCGGCCACGGGCAGATTGAGGGCTATACCGAAAAGTATGGAATGGAGTATCGCCGGCCGCGCTACGAGGAGTGGCCCGACCAGGGGCTCGTCGAGCGCCACCAGCGCCAGATCGCGCCTCTGCTCAAGCGCCGCTGGCTGTTTGCCGAAAGCGCCAATTTTCTGCTCTACGACTTCTGGCACGAGAACGGCGGCGTAGACGAGAACGTCTTTGCCTATTCGAACCGCGCGGGCAGCGAGCGCGCCCTTGTCGTGTATCACAACCGCTACGGCTCGACCCGCGGCACGATCGACATGTCGGTCGGTTACGCCGATAAAGGCGCTGGCCAAATGCGCCAGCGGCGGCTGCGGGACGGTCTTGGCCTCAGCGAAGATCGCGCCTGCGTCGTCGCCTGGCGCGACTCGCTCACCGGCCTCGAATATCTGCGCCGCAACAGCGATTTCGATCGCGGTCTGCGGCTTGAGCTGAACGCGTACAAGTGCCACGTTTTTATGGACTGGCGCGAAATGCGCCCCACGGCCGAGCATCCCTGGGACCGGCTCGCCGATTATCTCGACGGCCGTGGCGTTGCCAGCCTCATCGATGAGCTTGTGAACATGGAGCTGCAGCCGGCGCACGCCGCGCTCCGCGAGCTGATGGATCCGCATACGGTATGCATGCTTGCCGATGCGGCCGAGCATCCGCGCGGCGCGCCGGTCGGTCCCCATCGCAACCTTGTGCGCGAGCGCAAGCGCTGCTGCGAACATGCGTGGGTGCGCGCGGAGCGCTTTCTGCGGCTGGCGCAGGCCGCTTACCTGCGCCGCCGCGCCCAGGATGCCGCGCCGGCCCTGGAGCGCGAACCGGAAGATCCGGCCGAGCTTGGCGAGATCTTCCGCGAGCGGCTGCGCGCAGCCATGCGGCTGCCCATCATCGAAGCATTGTTTCCCGCCCCGTGGACTGCGGCGGCGCGCCGCATGCTGCCCAATCCCAGTCCGGAGGTTGCGGCAACCGCCATGTGGGGACCGATCCTTGGCTGGTCGGCGCTCATGCTGCTGGCCGAATCCATCGATGCCGAGAACGCCGGCCGCGCCGCGCTCGATCTCTTCGACCGCATCCGGCTGCGCGAACCCTTCGCTCATGCCTGCCTCGCGCTTGGCTTCGAGGGCGAAGAGGCATGGCGCGTGGCTGCGCGCATCAAGGTCGCTTTGCTCTGCGGCGCCGGCATCGGCAGGCAAGAGCCGCCTGCTGCGGAAGAAAGAAGCCGGGCCGGCGATTCGCCGGCGCAGGAAACGAGCCGGGAAACCTCCCGGCCCATCGCTGCGCGCCAGGCGATGCCGGAAAATCTGCCCGCCGCCCGCGAATCCATCGGTCTTGCGCCGGCCCTGTGGTCTGATCCCGATGTGCGCTGGCTCTGCGGCGTGCACCAGGCAGGCAGCTGCGAGTATCTTATCCGCGAGCGTTACGAAGAGCTGCTCTGGTGGCTGCTCATGCCATCGCTGCTTAGGCTGGCTGCGGCACCCGCGCCGGATCGCGCCGCTGTGCGCGAGCTGAGCCGCGAGATCGACGGCGCTCTGCGCAAGGCCGAGGAGGCAGGCTATCGCGTCGATCTGCTGATCAACCCGCAGCAGCCGGCAACGCAGGGCGGCGAAACGACGACAGACGAAGCCCAATCGCAGTCGCAGTCCGCAGCGGCTGCTTCGTCCGAGCCCGCCGGGGATTCGCCCCGGAAATAGTTCCGGCGTGTTTGCGAGGGCCGCGCGGCAGGTTTACCATTTTGAGGCCAGCCGCTACGATGTCCTGCCGGAAGGGTTAAGAGGCATATAGGCTGGTGTTCCTTGAGAGTGCGTGCATCGCCTGAATTTCTGT
Organism: Occallatibacter sp.; assembly: GCA_035294185.1. Taxonomy (GTDB): domain Bacteria; phylum Acidobacteriota; class Terriglobia; order Terriglobales; family Acidobacteriaceae; genus Telmatobacter. The sequence continues at coordinate 14,944 of DATGLJ010000069.1, forward strand.
CCTGTGCCTGGCGAAGGAGAAGCCAATGTCTTGTTGCCCGAAGAGATTTCTTTCCATTGTTCTTGTCTGTGCTCTGATCTCCATTCCCACAGCGCAGGCTCAGCAGACCGCCTCTCCCGCAGCAGCTCCCGTTCCTCCGCAGATTTTGTCCGCGCACACGGT
>DATGLJ010000070.1:0-7631 GCA_035294185.1 Occallatibacter sp.
GGCCAGGGCCGCCACCACCTCCGATGTCTTCAACGCCATCGCCGAGCCGCGCCGGCGGCAGATTCTCACCTATCTCGCGCACCAGGAGCGGCAGGTCAGTGAAATCGTCACGGCGCTGGGCATGGATCAGCCTTCGGTCTCAAAGCACCTCGGGGTGCTGCGCAGCCTGCACCTGGTGCATGTGCGGCGCAATGGACGGCACAGGCTCTACAGGACCAATGCCATAGCAATACGTCCCCTCCACGAATGGACGGAGACATTTGAGCGGTACTGGCAGCATCAGCTCAACCGCGTAAAGGAACGCGCCGAAGCGCGCATCAACCGTCAGCCGGCAGGCTGACGCATCACCAAAGGAGAAAACATGCCCACGACAACCCTTCCCGAAATTGAAGATCTGACCCTGAAGGTGAACCAGGAGATCCGCGTGAAGGCGCCGATTGAAGTCACTTTCGACGCACTGCTCGAGCAGCTCGGGCCCGGGAGCGAAAAGCCCGACGGAACGCCGATGGCGTTGACGGTCGAGGCATGGCCGGGCGGCCGCTGGTTCCGCGACCTCGGCGACGGCAACGGACATTTCTGGGCCACGGTGCAGGCCATCAAGCGGCCCACGCTGCTCGAGTTCAACGGGCCTCTGTTCATGTCCCACCCGGTCACCAACAACGTGCAGTACCGGCTGAGCGAGGAGAACGGCGAAACGGTGATCCGCTTCCGCCACGCCGCCTTTGGCCTCATCCAGGAAGAGCATCGCCAGAATGTGGGCAAAGGCTGGGGCTTCATCCATGAACAAGTCCGCCAGCGCGCCGAGGGCTCAAAGCAAAAAACGGTTCGTTGAGGTTTGTCTTTTGGCAGCTCCCGCTTCGGCGGATCGATTTCATCAAGGAGATTTCCTATGCCCGTTGCAGAACGCGTCGCAGGCCAATCCATCGCCCGGTCGTTTCTGAAAGAGTTCGACGCGCAGGCGCCTCTTACGCGGAGATTCCTCGAGCGCCTGCCCGAGGACAAGCTGACCTGGAAGCCGCACGAAAAGTCAATGACTGCCGGTCAGCTTGCCTATCACCTGGCGTTTGTGCCCTCCGGGATTGTCCAGCTCGTCAAAAATAACCCGGTAACGCTTCCGAAGTCGTTCGAGTTTATACAACCGGCCAGCCGCGACGAAGTGCTTAATCTCTTCGACGATGGCGCGGCGACCGTGCGCAGGGAACTGCCGAAATTCACCGACGATGTAATGAGCGAAACGTGGCGTCTGTTCACGGATAACCAGGAAGTCCTCGCGCTGCCGCGCGCCGAATTCCTGCGCGACGCTATGCTCAGCCACTGGTACCAGCATCGCGGCCAGTTTGGCGTCTACCTGCGGCTGCTCAACGTACCGGTGCCGGCAAGCTTCGGTCCCAGCGCGGATGAGCCGCCGGCGTTTGCAATGCAGTCGCGCACTGCCTGATCGCGGCGCCCAGGCCGGACTCATCTGGCCGCGGCGTCGACCAGGACCTCCGCGCGTTGCATGCTCTCCCGCCGGCTCTGCTTTTCGGCTTCCATGTCGGCGGGGCGCAGAGGATTGTTCTCCATGCGCGCGGCGTAGCGGTTCATACGGTCTTCGAATCCGGCTGCCACGCCCTTGACGGCAACCTGCGCCCTGGGCAGCATCTCGTGGAAGTGCGCAATCTCGTCTGCCGCCTCCCCGGGGTGATAGCCAATCCGGCCGCCTGTCTGCATGGCATCGATCAGCGCGTCGGGCGGCGCGCCCACCGGCCAGCACTGCTGCAGCGCGTCGTATGCGCCGCGCAGGCGCGTCATCGCGCCGGCAAAGCCGTCCAGCTCGCTGCGGCGGTTAACCAGTCCCGGCGCACGCTTCACCTCGATCACAACCTTCTCGTTCAGGCTGAACGATGGTGTTGGAACGATCGTAGTCAGCGTGTTTCCATCGAAGCTCCAGCCGCGTCCGCCCTCCATCCGGCCGTGCGCAACCGGCCGCCCGTTTACAGTGACAGCCGCAGGCGGCCAATCGTCCGGCAGGCGAAGCTGATAGCCGCGCGCATGCGGCATGCCGGGATAGCCGCCCTCCACCGGGCCGATCTCCACGCGCAGCGCATCTCCGTTCTCAGCAGCCCTGATCGGCGTGCGCGCAAAGACGCCGCGCTGATAGTCGACCGAAACGCCCGAGTCTTCATAGACCGAATAGCTCGAGCTCGCACCCGGCGCAAGCGGCCAAACGTTGATGATGAGCGGATCGACGGGCTTTTGGCCCGTGTAGAGCGCCTCAGGCTGCATAGGAATAATCGATCCGGCCTTGATGTAGACCGGAATCTGATCGATGGAAAAGCTGCGCTCGACGGTCGCAGGGCCGGTGAAGCGCCGGCCCGTAGGCCACTCGATCCAGCCGCCCTCCGGCAGCCAGATCTTTTCCGTCGCCAGGCCGCTCGTCTTGTCGGCCGGCCTGGTAACCGGGCTCACGATCAACTGATCGCCGAACATGTACTCGTTCTTACTGTTGTAGGCATCGTCGGCTTCCGGCCAGTCGTAGTAGAGCGGATGCAGGAAAGCGACGCCGGTGTCGTAGGTGCGCCGGGCCTCTGTATACAAATACGGCTGCAGTGCGTAGCGAAGCTGAAAGTCCGCGCGCAGGATCGAAGAGTACGGTTCGGGATAGGCCCAGATGCGCCGCTCCGAATCGGGATTCTTGGTGGTGTGGGTGCGCAGGATGGGACTGAAGATGCCGAACTGCACCCAGCGCGTGAACAGCTCCGGGTCGACCGCGCCCGGCATGTGGCCGCCGATATCGTGGCTCCAGTATGCGTAGCCCACATTCGCCGCGGTCGCCGTAAACCAGGGCTGAAAGGCGAGCGAGTCCCACACTGAGAATGTGTCGCCGGAAAAGCCGATCTGGTAGCGGTGATTGCCCAGGCCGCCCCAGCGATGAAACAGCAGCGGCCGCTTGCCCTCGCGCTGCTGGTCGGTGAAATGAATGTAGTTGAGCCACCATGTATTGCTCAGCCCGGGAACCTTGGTCATCATCGGATCCTGCTGCCAGTCAAGCCACCAGAAATCGACACCCTGCTTCTCAAGCGGATGGAGAACGAGGTTGAAGTAGTTCTCCGCCCATTTCCTGTCGGTCGGGTCGAAGGGCACATACTTTTTTGTCGCCGGATCGATGCCCATGGCCCGCGCCATAGCGGGATACGCCTTTTCCCACGGCTGAATGCCCGAAGCCGGATGCAGGTTCATCGTGATTTTGAGCCCGCGCTCGCGCATCTGCCTGAGGAACTGGTCAGGATCGGGAAACAGCAATTTGTTCCAGGTGTAGCCGGTCCATCCAAGAGTGTTGCCGGACTGATCTTTTTCGTGCGCCTGCTGAAGCTGCTGCTCGTTGATGTGCCAGTCCATGTCGATCACCAGCACATCGAGCGGAGTGGAATTCAGCCGGAACCCGCGCACAAGCTGATCGAGTTCCTGATCGCTGTATGCCCAGTAGCGCGACCACCATGCGCCGAATGCAAAACGCGGCGGCAGCGGAATGCGCCCGGCCACGCGCACAAAGTCGCCCAGCGCGCGCCTGTACTGGTGCCCGTACCCGAAGAAATACCAGTCCAGATATTTGCCGGGCTCTTCCTCCGCCGGGCGCTCCATCACCCACGGCCACGGGCTTTTTTCTCCCTCGAGGAAACGAAAATCGGAAGAGTCGAAAAGCGGGCGCGTGGTGTCGTCGACCAGCGACCAACCCGATCGCGACACCAGCCCCGGCCCAATCGGCTCCTTCGTCTTATCGCCCAGCGCGCCATCGAGTGTGCGCGTTGTTCCTTCCAGGTTCCCGGGATCGCTCTCGCCCGGACGCCACACGGCCAGCCTGCCGGAAACATCGAGCTGAATGGAGAGATCGCCGGCAGTGAAGCGGCCGTCTCCGGTTGGAATGTAAGTCAGGGTAAGCGCAGCCGTTTTGATCGTGAGCTTCCGGTTGGGCTCCTTGCCGCTTACCGAGTGCAGAAAATGCGGCGCCGGCAGGTGCCGGTTGATAAATACCAGCGAAGCGCGGTCTTCGAACCTGCCGGTAGCCGACCACTCCATGCGAATCAGCTGATCGGTAAGCACCGTAAACCGCGCCTTGCCGAAGATAACGACAGCGCGCGGGTCGGCGGCTGGATTATCCGCCGGCGGCTCAGCGTGCACGGCCTGCGCAGCGGCGCTCGCCGCAGAAGGCTCAGAATGGACCGGCTGCCGCGCGGGAGCGGCAAAGATGCATGTGGAAACTGCCAGGAGAACGAAGAGAAAAATGCGTCTGCAACCAGAGTGCACGCCCCCTCCTGCAAATGCTCTCAATTGGGAAGGGTACCACTGCCAGTTCTGAGCAGTCGCGGCTTCGCCGGTTTCAGGTTCGGACAAGTCGTGAAGCATTGAAGGGTACGGGCTTCAGCCCGTGAGGGAATGCTCATTCGGACCGATTCACTACTCGGTTTCCGCGTCCTCTTGCTCAACCTCGTTCGCCTGCTCGACGGCAAGTTTTTCAAGCTGGCTGCGCCAGTCGAGCGACTCGACAAACGCCTTCGACTCGCGCCAGCCCGGCTCGACGACGACATGCAGCTCAAGGTAAACGCGCACGCCCAGCAGCGACTCGATCTTGCGGCGAGCCCCGGCTCCGATGTCACGCAGCTTCGAGCCGCCCTTGCCGATCAGGATCGCCTTCTGCCCATCGCGCTCGCAGTAGATTGCCGCCGAGATCCGGGCCAGCGGCTTCTTCGATTTCGGATCGGCTTCCTCGAACCGTTCGATCACGACGGCCGAAGCGTAAGGAACCTCTTCGCCGGTTTCGATCAGGATGCTTTCGCGGATCAGCTCGGCCACCATGAAGCGCAGCGGCTGATCGGTGTACTGGTCCTTCGGGTAATACCGCCGGCCCTCCGGCAGCGCCTCGACGATTCTGCGCAGCAGCAGGTCAAGGCCATCGCGCTTGCGCGCGCTGATCGGAATCACCTGCGCAAAGTTGTGCCGGCGCGAAAGCGAGTCGATGAGCGGCAGCAGCTCATCCTTCTTCACCAGGTCGATCTTGGTGAGCACCAGGAATACCGGACAATCGAGCTTCCGCACCAGCCCGAAGAGAAATTCGTCTTCGCTCGCCCAGCTTCCGCGCGTGGAGCGCGGAAGCTCCGCATTCTCCTCCGCGTCGTTCAGCCTGACTCGGCGCGTAGCGTCGATCAGCACCAGCACCAGATCGCGCGTTTCGAGCGCTTCATGAATCTCCTGCAGCATGCGGCGATCGAGCTGCGAGGCCGGCTTATGCACGCCCGGCGTGTCGACAAACACGATCTGCGCCGCAGCATGCACGCCCTTGCGCGCCGGGACCTCAACGACGCCGGCGATGCGGTTGCGCGTCGTCTGCGGCTTGGCCGTGACAATCGCCACCTTTTCGCCGGTGAGGGCGTTCAGCAGCGTGCTCTTGCCGGCGTTGGGACGGCCGACGATGGCGACAAATCCGGATTTCAATGCCTCAACACTCCCATTCGATTATCGCGGATATTCCCGGGCGGCAGCCTGATATTGTCGCCAGATGGCGCCGGAAGCACCAACCGAAGCTCCGCAGGCAATGCGATTTCAAACTGCTGACCCACTACCCGGAATGGCAGCCGGGCAACGTCCGCCGCCGCGTTCTGGTATACCTGAACTATGCGCAGCGCTGCCGGGCGAAGAATTTTCTGCTGGATTGCAGCCGCGCTTGCCGCTTCTCTGCCCTGCCCGGCGCAGCCATCCGGCGATGCCTTCCGCTGGGTCGATTTTCACTCCGCAAAAGATCAGAGCATCGTCGTCTGGGTCACGCGCTCTCTGCAGGTTTCCAACTGGACCGCGATTCGCGAGATCGGCGTTGAGTACGACGCCGCCCTCGTGGTGACGGCAAACCGCGCCAATCCGCAAAGCGCGCCAGACGCAGACAGCTTTACCGTGTGGAACGCATCGCTCACCAGCCATCTGGTGGCGCCGCTGGTAAGCGGAGTCAACCTGCGCTGGTTTGACCGCGTGCGCTTTGCCGATGGCGCGCCCCAGGAGTGGCCGGTGCTCTACGACAACTGCCGCGACTGCGCCGCCAACACTTACTTCACTTCGTTCTACTACGATTTGCGCCGCCATGCCTGGGGCTCGCGCTGGATGAGCGGCGGCCACGGGATTCCGGTCTGGAACACAGGCCATCCGGCGGGCATCGACTGGACACAGGTCTTCGGCGTTCTCAGCGAAACCGAAGGCCATGTAGCCCTCTACACATGGAACCACTTCGACTACGGCAAAGGCAGGCCGCCGAGCGATTTTCTCTACCGCTACGATCTCGACCCGTTCAGCAGCCTGGAGCGCACAGTGGAGTTGAACGGCAGGCAGGCCGACGCCGCCAGGCTCAACCTGTGCCGCGGGCAGGATGCCGTCGAAGGACTGGAGCGTGGCCAGGATTCGCCGCTGTGCCTGCAACTCCTGAAGCAGCGAGCGCCGCGCCAGCCAGTGACCACCCCGCCTGCAAACAATCGCGGCCAGATGCGCTGAGCACGTTCCGCTTCCGGTCAGTTCTTCGCGCTCGGTTCCATTCCGGCAATCTCAATCTCCAGCCCGCCGAATTCAAGGTCGGGATTTTCGCGAATCCTGTAGGCAAGATCGACGAGACTGCCGCGCCTAAGGCCAAGCTCGGCCGCGCGGCCGGCCATATCCCACCCCACGGCACGGATTGAGCTGCTCGGAGCCGCGCTGCCGGCCGTAGCTCCACCTCGACCGGCGCCCTGCGGCTCGCGCGAAAGCTCGAGCCTTATGTGGCGCTCCTTCATCACGCGCGGCTGGGCAAGCAAGCGCACGCCGCGCGCCACAAACACCGGCTCGGGGTTGCCGTGACCGAACGGCTCCATCCTGCGCAGCCATCCGGCCAGAACCGGCGTAATGCGATCGAGCGGCAGCTCGGCATGGATGCGCAGCACGTGCTCCGGCTCGCGCTCGGCCAGGCGCTCTGCCGCATAGGCGCGCAGGCGTCTTTTCAGTTCCGGAAGATTTTTCGCCGGCATCGCGAAACCCACTGCAAATGCGTGCCCGCCGAAGCGGGTGAACAGGTCGGCGCAGCTCTCTATCGAATCGAGCAGCGCGAAGCCATCCACCGAACGCCCAGAGCCATGCGCCACGCCATCTTCAACGCTCACCACGATCGCCGGTTTTGCCGTCCGCTCCACCACACGCGAGGCCAGAATGCCGATCACGCCCCGGTGCCAGCCATCGCCATCCACCACCAGCAGGCGATCGGAGCATAGCTGCTGGTCTTCGAGAAGCCGCGTTTCAATGTGCTTCAGCGCTGCGGCTTCCGCATCGCGCCGCTCGCGGTTCAGCCGCTCGAGCTTCGCAGCCAGCTCGGCCGCGCGGTCCGCATCGCGCGTCGAAAACAGCTCGATCACGTCCGAGGCCACGTCCATGCGGCCGGCGGCGTTGATGCGCGGCGCCAGCCGAAACGCCACATCGAAGCCGGTCAACTGCCTGCTCGCCGGATCCAGCGCAGCCGCCCTGAAAAGCGCCCGCAGTCCCGCGCCAACAGGCCGCCGCAGCTCGCGCAGCCCAAGCGCGGCAATGGTTCGGTTTTCTCCGCGCAGCGGCACGGCGTCGGCGATGGTCGCAATCGCCGCCATCTTCAA
>DATGLJ010000071.1:0-2084 GCA_035294185.1 Occallatibacter sp.
CTCGACAGGATTTCCTCAGGATTTCTCTTTGGCTTTCCCGGCGCAGAAGCCACCCCGCTGAGGCGGCCGGCGCAGGGTTCAGGAATCGACTGCGCTTTCGAAAACTGCGCAACCTTATCGATTTTAAACCCCGGCTCGTGAAAATCGATTGCGCGGCAGTGAATCCGTCGGCGACCTCTTCACTGCGACCGCAGTCCGCGTCATTCTCCGGCGCCACTCAATCCCGGCTCAGCCGGATCACCTCAACGCTCGACATCGCCACCAGCCCCTCGGCAACCATCGCATCCAAATGCGGAATCAGCTTCTCAATCTGCTCCTCGCGGTCGACCACCGTCAGCATCATCGGCGCGTCTTTTGAGAGCTTCCAGTGGCTCGCATGCCGCAGGCGCGTGCTCGATCCGTACCCTTCAATCCCGCGATACACCGTTGCGCCGGCCAGCCCCAGCTCCTGACATTTGGCCACAATCGCCTCATGCAGCGGCCTGCCCTGCCACTTATCGTCCTCGCCGAAATAAACGCGCAGCATCCGCGCCGCAAACCGCTCCTTCATGCAATCAAGCCCCCTCGGCATCCGCCGCGCGATACGCGTACTTGATCACGTCCACCTCCGAGAGCACCACCAATCCCTCTTCGACCATCTGCTCCACCAGCGGCAGAAAACCTTCGAGCTTCTCCGCCGTATCGATCGCCGACAGCATGATGGAGTTGTCGTGCGAAAGGTGCAAGGGCTTTTCGCCGTGCACACGCCGGTGCGCGCCGTAACCCAGAATCCCGCGATAGACCGTGACGCCGGCAATGTCGTTGGCGCGCATCGCCTCCACCAGCGCCTGGTGCAGCGGCTTGTCGCGCCAGCGGTCGCTCTCGCCAATATAGATGCGCATCATCCGCGCGCGGCCCGCTATCCGCAGGTGCTCGGGCGCTGTGGCCGGCGCTGCCTTCTCGCTCCGCGCGGGCTTGGCCACCGTCGTCTCCTGCACTTCGATCATGCCCGTGCCGGCCATCTCCTCGAGCTTGCCGAGCAGCTCAGCCGCCTTTTCCGGCGTCTCCACAAACTGCACAATCAGCGGCAGGCGCTCGGAGATTTCCACCATGCTCGCAGAATGCAGGTGATGATCGGCGCCGAAACCGGCCACGCCCTTCAGCACCGTCGCGCCCGCCACGCCGCGGTAAAACAGAAAATCGAGAATCGCCGAATAAGCCGGCACGCCGTGCCGCGTCGCGCCCTCGCTCACATAGATCGAAACCTTCACTGCCTTTCCGGCATTCAGCATCGTGTCCTCCTGCGCCTTATCCCAGCAAATCGGCTATCCACGCCCCACCCCACGTCGCCGCCAGCCCCAGCACCACGCTGCCTGCGATATAGACGGCCGCCAGAAGAAATGCGCCCGCCCGCATTGTCGAAAAGGCCTCCCACTCGTAGGTGGAGAAGGTGCTGTATGCGCCGATAAACCCGATCGGCACCAGAAACCGGAAGCCGGGATTGATGGTCGCGCGCCTGCTCAGCCACGTCATCGTAAAGCCCAGCAGCACGCAGGCCGTAATATTGATGACCAGCGTGCCCCACGGAAACCGCGTGCCCGTGCGCCCGGCCACGCTCGCTCCCACCCAGTAGCGCGCAATCGAACCCAGCGCGCCGCCCAGAGCAACATAAAGATACTTCGACAAAACAACCCCTCCTCGCCGCTCCGCGATAGCGGCAGCGCAATCGCAGCCCACCGACGCACCGAATGGCGCCTCGGCTGAGACCGCGGCGGACGGCTTCTATTTTTCAGGGATCGTGCCGGGGACATAACTCCGCAACAGGATCGCCTGTCAGGAGTCATCATCTGTCCGGCCTTATCGGCGCTCCGGCGACTTGTCTCCATCGCCGGAAAAAGGACAGCGGTTTTCAGCAAAACCAGGGGTCATGCTTCTCAAGACCGTTGCGCTCAGGCCTACGCTGCCATCGGAAAGCGGCGGCCCTGCACAACCTCAGCTAAAACGGAGCAAGCCCAGGCTTTACTCTAAGGGTGAACTCCTTCACCACACAAAATCATCGTAGAGTTGCTCTTCCTCGCATGTCAACGGGATGCAGAGCCGCAGGC
>DATGLJ010000072.1:0-18639 GCA_035294185.1 Occallatibacter sp.
TCCATGCGCAGCCGCGCCTGCAGGTGAATCACGATATCCAGGGCGCGTTTTACCGCCGCGCGCCGCCGCGCCGCATCGCCGCGGTCCACGGCCTCGGCCGCCTCGTTGAGAAAGCGCAGAATCCCGTCGTACAGCGCCACCACCAGTTCCACCGCCGAAGCTCCGTCCAGCGCGTGCTCGCGATAATTTCCCATTTCGATCCTCGATCTGTTTTTTGCCGTCAGCCGTTCTGTTGGTTATATCCGGTGATGGCCGAATAAAGCTCGTTCATGCCGTCAAGCTGCGAAGGCAGTTCCTGAAGTATTTCGTTGGCGCTGTTCAGCTCCGCCGTCAGGCTCGACTGCTCGGCGGAGATAAGGCTGTTCTCCTTGGTGATCTCGGCGTTGAGCGTCGACTCGATAGAGCTGTTGGATCTTGAGGCCAGCGCCAGAATTCCGGTTGGCGAACTGGCGCCCGCGTTTGTGAGCAGCGTCGAAAATCTCTGTCCCCAGCCTGCCGCGCCCTGGAAGAAGTTCTCGACGCTGGCGTAATCGGAGTTCAGCGTGGAGTCGAGCGAGTTGGCGTCGAAGGTCAGCGAACCGTCGTTGTTCACGCTGATGCCCAGACTTGTCAGGCTATTGATGTCCGATCCGCTGCCGTTGTAGCCGATCGCGGCGCCGGTTGCCGTGTCCGTCAGGTTCGAGGTTACGGCGAGCGCTCCCGCGGAACCGGCTGTGTTGGACAGAAGCTCAAGCTGCGATCCGGTGCTGGTCGAGACCACGGTGGCCGTCACGCCAATATTGGCTGCATTGATCGCCGCCGCCAGACCGGCGATCGTGTTGTCCGGTCCCGAAGGCACGTCGATCGTCTGAGCGGCTCCGTTGCCCACCGCAATCGAGACGGAGCCCGCGAGCGCGTCGTTGGCGCCGGCGACTGCGTCGAAGTAGCCGTTTGGATTCGACGTGTTGATGCCGCTCAGTAGCTGCTGCTGCAGCAGGGAAATCGTGGGCGAGCCAAAGAGCGGCTCCGGCGTGCCCGAGCTGGTGTTGCCCTCCTGCGTGTTGATGGCGCTTATCAGCGAGTTGTAATCGCTCACGAACTGATTCACTGCGCTCTCTACCTGCGTGTTGTCGTTGGCGATCACCACCTGCACCGTTTCCTGGCTTCCGCCCGGGCCCGTCGCCGGACTGGGCGCCAATAGCTGGAAGGTCACGCCGGGAATCAGGTTGGTCACCGTGTTCGAAGCGCTTTCCAGCTGCACGCCGTCGATCATCAGTTGCGCATTCGCCCCGTCCACCGCGTCGTTATAGTTGAGCGCGCCGGTGGGATTCGAGGTCGAAACCATATTTGCGTCGGTGATGCCGGAGGAGACGGTCATCTCGCCGGCCGCGCCCGACGTATTCGAAACCAGACTCAGACGCGAGCCCGAGGCGTCGGTGAGCACGTTGGCCGTCACGCCCACCCCGGAGGCGTTGATCGCCGCCGCCAGCCCTGCCAGCGTCGGATCCGAGAGGGCCGACATGTCGAAGGTCTGCTGGTTTCCATTGACCCCGATCGTCAGGCTGCCGGAGAGCGTGTCCGAGGCATTGGTAATCGCATCCAGATACCCGCTCGATGTCTGCGCCAGGCTCTGCACCACCACCGTGTGCGTGCCCGCGGTCGCCGACGCGCTCGCCGCGGTAAGCTCCAGCACGTTGGTGTCCGAACTCGACCCGGACTTCTGCGCCAGCACGCCCTCGAAGTCCGTAAGCTGGCTCAGGTCGTTCGACAGATTCGAAAATAACGTGCCCAGATTCGAGATCACCGAGTCCTGGCTGTCGAGCGAGGTCAACTGGTTCTGCCACGGCGTCTCCACCTTCTGCAGGTTGCTTACAATCGAAGCCACAGTCTGGCTTACGTTGAAGCCCGTTCCGCTGGTCGGCGATCCGAAATTCAGCCCCACTGTGCCCATCGCGCTTCCTTTGATCCTCCCGGCAAACCGCAGGCAGACGGCTGACCGCCGGCGCCCGAGACAGATTGGAAAATTTTTACTTCGGCCGGTCTCTTCCCGGCCGCGTTCTTCTGGAATGTTTATCGGCCGGCGGGAGAATCCATTGAGCCGTCGCGGACCCCTCCGGACCTGGCCGCGGCTGGCGCAAAGGGCCGATTTCTTTGCAATAGCCGGCGAAGATTCAACTCGAACCGCGCCTGCCCGCAAAAAACAGGGCGCCCTGGAAACAGGCGCCCTATCCGGTTACATGGTTTTCATCGGCAGAGAGTTACTGCAGCAGCTTCAGCACCTCCTGCTGGGTGGAGTTGGCCTGGGCCAGCGCCGCGATGCCGGTCTGGTTCAGGATTTCGTACTTCGACATGTTCGAGGTGGCAGCCGCATAATCGGTGGCCTGCACGGCGTTCTGCGCCGAGTCCAGGTTTTCCTGCTGGGTGCTCATCACGGAGCTGACCGCGTTGAGCGTATTGATCTGCGCGCCGATATAGCCGTCCTGCGAGGCTACGTCGGCAATGGCCGTGTTCAGGTCGTTCAGCGCGGCCTGGGCGTCGGCCTGGTTGGAGAGATCGGTGCCGCTCAGGCTGCCGTGCCCGCTGGCCGTGTAGCTGATGGTGGCGATGCCTCCGGTGTTGTCGGCCACCAGCGCCGATGCGCCCGTTGCGCCCTGCGACGTATCGTAGCCGCCGGTGGTGATCACCAGCTGCTGCTCGGACGAGGTCGGCGCAGCGGTGCCCACAGGACCTGAGATCATGATGCCCATCTCGGTGCCGCCGGCGGCATCGCCTGCAGCGGCTGCCGTCGTAAAGGTCGCCGTCAGGCCGCGGCCGGAGTTGTTGATGGCATCGATCAGCCCGCCGACCGTGGTCGCCGCCGCCGTGGTTACGCTGCCTGTCGCCCCGCCGGGGGTTTCGTAGTTGATGGTGAGCGTTGTCGATGCGATCGAGTCGGTCAGCGATGCATTGGTCGTCTGGCCGGTGCCGTTCGAGAGGTTCAGAAACACGTTCTGGCCCGTGCTGTACGACATCGTGCCGCCGGTGTCGCCCAGCGAAGAGGTCGACAGCGAGGAGATGCTGAGGTTATTGATGGACGCGCCCGCGGTCGAAGAGTCGCCGGTGTAGATGCCCACCGTGCCCGATCCGAAGACCTGCTCCTGGTTGTAGGTGGTCGTCGATCCGATGTTGTTGATCTCGGAGAGAATCGACTGGTACTCCTGGTTGGCCGCAGCGTCCTGCGTGGAGTTGAGCGTGCCGTTGGAGGCCTCGGTGGCCAGCGTAACGGCGCGGTTCAGCAGGCTCGTCACCTGCGACAGCGCGCCGTCGGCCACCTGCAGCAGGCCGACTCCCTCTTCGGCGTTGGTCTGCGACTGCGTCAACGCCGTCTGGTTTGCCTGAAGGCCGTCGATCAACGACAGGCCGGCCGCGTCGTCGGCGCCGGAGTTGATCTTCGAGCCGGTCGACAGTTGCTGCAGAACTGTGTTCAGGCTGTTGCTGGTATTGTTCAGCGCGTTCTCCGCATACACCGCGGAGATATTGTTCAAGACACCCAGGGACATGGGTTTCTCCTTGTTGGGATGCGGGATTTGCGGGCCTTCCCGGTTGCGCTCCCCTATCTGAACTGCCCTGGGTTGCTGCCTGTGAGCGGGAATCGGCGCCGCCGCATCTGGCCCGTTCTTCGGCCCTCCTCCACCGGACTTTACGCGGCCCGCTTTTCTGTCCCCACGGGGACACTGTCCTGCCGCTCCTTCTAATTTCCTGAACCTTCTTTTCCGCCCCGCCGATAGGCACGGCGAAGGAGAGTTATTTTCATGATCGAGCTGACTCGCCTCAACGGCGCCGCCATGGTGCTCAACAGCGATCTGATCAAGACCGCCGAGGCCTCGCCGGACACCATGCTCACCCTCATCAACGGCGAAAAACTCATTGTCCGCGAAGAGACTGCCGAGGTCGTCGAACGCATCGTCGCCTATCGCGCCCGCCTTCTGGCCTCTGTGGCGCGCCAGGCGCAGTGGGCGGAGCGGGACCGTCTGCCCAATCTCGGCCGGATTGCCGGGCTCGCCAGCCTCGACCCGCTCGGTCCATCGGGCTCGCAGACAGAGGCAAAGCGCGAGCCGGCAGGCAAGCGCCGTCCATCGTAATCCGCCTGGCGTCATCGGTCCGGTCATGGAGCCGCCGGCGGCCGCCGATAGATTTACCAGGCGCGCTTGCCTGCAGCTCCGGTCCGGCCGCAGGCTTTGCAGGCGCGGGCTTTGGCCCGCAGGCCGAGATCCGGCGGAATCGGCGGGGCTTTGGTCCCCGAGGAAAGGCGAATGCGATCCGGGCCGCCGTCGCAACAGGCAATCGCAACGCCCGATCGCACTTCGCTCAATGGAGCAGCTATGGAAAAGGCCGGCATCGGCGGAGCGCTTCTTGCCCTCGCCGGAATCATTGCGGGACTGCTGCTCGAAGGCGGCAATCTGAAGCAGGTGCTTCAACCTGCCGCGGCGCTGATCGTCTTCGGGGGCACGCTGGGAGCCGTCCTGCTGCAATTTCCCCTCGTCACTGTCCTTGCCGCCTTCCGCAGCCTGGGCTCTCTCTTCGCCCCCCAGACCCGCCGCGACGCCGATCTGATCCGCCGGCTTGTCAGCTTCGCCAACAAGGCGCGCCGCCTGGGCGTCGTTTCGCTCGACGCCGATCTGGCTGCAATCGAGGATTCATTTCTCCGGCAGACCCTTATGTTGGCCGTCGATGGCGCCGACCCCGCCGACCTGCGCAGCATCATGCGCGTCAACCTCGAATCGCTCACCGAGGACGAAGAACGGCTTCCGGCCGTCTTTGAAGCCGCCGGCGGTTTTTCGCCCACCATCGGCATCCTCGGCGCGGTCCTCGGCCTCATCCAGGTGATGCAGCATCTCGACAATATGCAGGATGTCGGCCGCGGCATCGCCGTCGCCTTTGTCGCCACGATTTACGGCGTCGCCATCGCCAACCTCTTCTTCCTGCCCTTCGCCGGAAAGATGCACGCCTGCATCCGCGCAAACCATCGCCGCCGCGAAATGATGCTCGAAGGCGTTATCGCCATACTCGAGGGCATCAATCCGCGCATGCTCGAAATCAAGCTCACCGGCTTTCTCAACGACAGCGAACGCCGGACCCGGACAGGGGAACGCGCAGCATGAGCCAGCGCAGCCGCTCCTTGGCCGTTCGCGCAAGATGCGCCAGCCAGGCAAGCCACGACCGCTGGCTGGTCTCCTACGCCGACTTCATCACCCTGCTCTTTGGCTTCTTCGTCGTCCTGTACGCCTTCGCCAGAGCCGATGCTAAAAAACACCATGAGGTCGGGCAGGCCATCCGCCAGGCATTTCAGTCCATGGGCATGGCCTCGGTCCCGGCCAGCGGACCGCCAGCCGAGACCTTAGCGCGCGAGCAGGTGCTTTCGCCCGGCCCGGCCCGCGATAGCCTGGCGGTCATCCAGCGCGATCTCGCGCATTCGCTCGCCCCTGAGCTGCAGAACCGCTCTGTCTCAATGCAGATGGGCCGAGACGGCCTGGTCATCAGCCTGCGCGAAGCCGGCTTCTTCAGCTCGGGCTCGGCTATGCCTAAGCCGGCGGCCGTGCCCGTGCTCCGCCGGATCGCGGCCTCGCTCGGCCATAGCGCCTTTCACCTGCGCGTCGAAGGCCACACCGACAATGTGCCCATCCACAACGCCGAGTTCGACTCCAACTGGGAGCTTTCCACCGCTCGCGCCGCGCGCATCGCCCGCCTGCTTCTGGCGCTCAACGCAGTCCCTCCGGAGCGTCTGTCGGCTGCCGGCTACGCCGAGTTCCACCCCGTAGCCAGCAACGCCACTGCTGAAGGCCGCGCCCGGAACCGCCGCGTCGACATTGTCGTTATGCCGCCTGCGCAAATCGATTTCGCCGGCCAACCCGTTACACCCGGAAAAGTCCCATAGTGCGAAATCGACGAGCGGCAGCGGAGCCTGCCGCAGTCCTGGCGTCGCTGGCTCCGCTGCTTACGCCACCCCCAGCACCTTGACGATCACCCGCTTCCGCCGCTGACCGTCGAATTCGGCATAGAACACCCGCTGCCAGGTGCCCAGATCGAGCTTTCCGTCGGTTACCGGCAGCGTCGTCTCATGGTGCAGCAGCAGCGCCTTCAGATGCGCATCGGCGTTATCCTCGCCCGTCCGGTGGTGCCTGTATTCGGGCCTGGCCGGAGCCAGCTCTTCCAGCCACTCGCCAATGTCCTCGATCAGCCCGCTTTCGAGATCGTTCACATAAATCGCCGCAGTAATGTGCATCGGCGAAACGAAGCACAGTCCGTCTTTTACCCCGCTCCGCCGTACGATCTGCTCCACCTGGTCGGTGATGTGAACCATCTCCCGCCGTTTGCGCGTTTCAAACACCAGATATTCGGTATGACTCTTCATCAAAGTTCCTCGCATGCTTTGAACGGTGCGGGCTTCAGCCCGTACTGAAACTGCATGAACAGAATGGGCCGTCAGCCCCTGGCCCCTGAGGGGATGCGCAGCCAAACGGCGCTGCCGCCACTCGGCCTTTATCCTAACCGTAGCCGTGAAATCCCTCCATTCACCCAGCCGCGCGCGCCGCCTGCGACGCATGTACGACGTTCTGATCGAGGCCTACGGGCCGCAGCAGTGGTGGCCGGCGCAGACCCCGTTTGAAGTGATCCTCGGCGCCTATCTCACGCAGAACACATCGTGGAAGGCCGTCGAGCGCTCGCTCGCCAATCTGCGCGCGGCCGGCGCGCTCACCCTCGAAGGCCTGCGCAGGCTGACAATCGGCGAACTCAGGCAGCTTATCCAGCCTTCCGGCTTCTTCACGCGCAAGGCGCCCGCGCTCAAGGCATTCGTCGCCATGGTGGACGAGGAGTTCGGCGGCTCCCTTGCGCAGTTAGCCTCCGCGCCCACCGCAGAGCTGCGCAGGCGCCTGCTGGCGCTGCCCGGCGTGGGCCCGGAAACCGCAGACGCCATCCTGCTCTATGCGCTCGGCCATCCGGTGCCCATGGCCGACGAGTACCTGCGCCGCATCGTTGTGCGCCATCGCCTTATCAGACCGGCTCCCGGCAAAAACCGCCGCGGCTATGAAGCCCTCACGGCTCTCACCCGCGCGGCTTTTGCCGCCGACCCGGCTGCCGGCCATGCCGAGCTCTTCAACGAGTTTCACGCCCTCACCGTCGCCGTCGGAAAAGCTCACTGCGGCCGTGAGGCCCGCTGCGAAGGCTGCCCGCTTGCCTACGATCCTCATGTTGAACCGCATCGACCCTGCTGAATCGCCCGTATGGCCGCGTGAAAGACATCAGGAAGCATGAGTGAGCCAGCGAGACGTCAGCCAGGCCGGCCCTGCTTCATGAACAGGTTTTCAAATGCCACGGCTTCGGCCGGCGTAAACAGGCCGGATGCCGCCGCAGCTCGGGCTGCGGAAAGGTTAGGCGAAAGCCGGGCGAAGAGCAGATGAAGAGCAGATTTTGCGGACAGGCCGGCATGACAGGCCAGCATGGATTCATGAAAATTTAACCTGTGAAGGAGAACTGCAGATCGTATCTACATGCCCCGCTGGCGCCCGGGCCTGCGCAGCGCATCGCCGGTCAGACATCAGTTGCGCATGCAGCCGGTTCCCGGTTGATTCGCCGGTAATTAGAGCCGCCGCCGGTACATCCCTTCCCCGGGCCGCGGCATCCTTTCTGACACGGACCCCTGTATGGGGCGAGAAAACAGCGATCAGAAAAAGCTTGCGGGATGAGTTGGGAGGCGCTCATAATGTCTCATCGCGCCAGCGATTATCTTCAAATTCCTGCAGATTCCGTGCAGATCTGGCGCGGATGACAGGCTTGCGACGCAATGGCTCGGCAAGAAATAAGAAACCGGCCCGCACCTCGGGGGACGGCATTCCTGCACTTATATGTACGCGAACATCTAGGTGAAAATTCAGGTTTGAGCGGGGGAGAAAGGGCAGACCAAAGCGCGCATCCCGGCATCGGATGGCTTCATGACTGCGGGTTGCGAATCGGCTTGAAACCGCGCCGAGGTTTGCGCCGTTACCGCCCATCGGAAGGGGTATCGCAATGAGCTTCCCTCTTCGCCGGGCCGTTTCCCAGGCGGGTCTTCCGGTAATTCTCGTCTTTACAGCAGCGATCGCCATTAGCGCACAGCAGGCGCCGGTTTTAGAGAAAACCGGCGCGGGCGACTCGGCGGCCGCCGATGCGCAGGCGGCTGTTCGGCCGCCGGTTCAGGATACCGTTCCGATTCCCGGGCCGCTTCGCTCTTTCCTGCGCATGGCGGGCATCAGCCAGGAGATTTCGCCCGACGAAGTTCTGCCGATGCTGGCGCGGAACGTGTTTCTGCATGGGTACGAGAACGGCAGAAGCACGGAGTTTCTCATCCTGATCGACCGCTATCTGCACCAGGCGCGGGAACTGCAGTCGATTGCCGGCAACGGGGAAATTCACGTAACCGGTTGCGCAGACGCCGAGCAGTTGATCCGCATCCTGGGCTACAAATTCCAGCACGGCTGCAGCCGCAGAGACGCTTCGCTGATCACCGAAGACGCCGAACGCTCGTTTTTAACCGTCGATTCCGGTTTCCCGCTTACGGAGCTTGAACAATCGCTGCAAGAGGGCAAGCCGTTCGTTTATCCGTATACGGCTACCGAGGTGCCGGTTCTGTTCCGGCAGAAGGATTGGATAGCGATCAGCAACTGGAAGCAGCGGCCCGGAGAGAACCTGCTGGATGTTCTGCTGCACGATCAGGCCGTGGGGCGGCTCTACTCGGCGATGTCGCGGCTGGAGCCGCGCACGCGCAGCGATCTGGAACGTTCGCCGGGGCTTAAGAAGCTGCTGCCCATGGCGGCTTCGTTCGATTTTTATGGCGCCCAGATCTGCATTCCGGGCCACGCCGTCGCGGTTCCCGGCGACGAGCCGGCCGAGCATGCCTGGCAGGAGCTGGCCGGCGCAAGTCCGCGTTCGCCGGGCGAGTTCGTGCAGCATCTGCTGTCGCGGGATCGCGGCTGGCTGGCGGCATACTTCGATGCGCTGTCGCGGCTGAGCAGCGACCAGCAGGCGCATATCGTCCAGGGCGGCCGCCTGCACGATCTTTATGACGCCTATCGTTCCTCGTCGGCAGGAGTGGCTGCTTATTCGGGCGTATTCCCGCGCAATGCCGAACTGCTTCTGCTGTTGAGCCGCATATCTTGGGAAGCCGATGGCCAGCCGATGGTTCCCGGCAGCCTGAAAGTGTGGCAGGATGTGTTCGCAAAGCAGGCGCGGACGTATGGCTATCGCGAGTGGGTGCGGTGGGCCCACGAGGTGCAGACGCCGGAGAAGTTCCTGGAGGCGCTGGTGGCCGCCACGAATATGGCGACCGAAACCGGCCCCGTGCAAATGTACCTGATGATCAGCGCGATCGATCGACAGCGTGGCGCAGGGCATCGCATGAGCGAGGACACCGTGCGGCAGATTGCCGAGCGGTACGGCGAGTTCCAGAACTGGTATCTGATTTTTTCGGATTTTCCCCAGCTTGACGACAGCTGCATTCACTTGTTTGTGAATACGGCCGACCACATCAACGGGATTCCGGGTTCTGCGCTGCGGGCCAACGCGCTTGGAGCCTTTCAGGCCGATATTGGGCTATGGGAGATCTTCGCGCGGCAGCGCGAGATTCCGGCCGGGATGCTTGCCAGTTCGTGGCAAAAGGCGCTGGCACCGTTCGCGCCGGCGTCGAACTCGACCCAGATTTTCGATGCCGCGCGCAGCTCGCTGGACGCGATTGTGGAAGCGGCGGGCGGCGGCAGCAGCCCTTCGCAAGACGAGATCGTCGACCTGCTGGCCGGGCCGCGGCAGAATACGCAGGACGGCGCGCGCGTGCACGAAGAGCTGGTGCGGCGCATCCAGGCCGTGCTCGACGATCAGCGGCTGGTTTCGCTCGATACGCTTTTCGGTTTGTACGACGGACTGGGTGAAATGGCGCACGGAGCCGATATCGGCGACAGCCTTCTGCCCCTGGCCGCCAGCCTGCACGAGTTCGAGATGCCGCGGCCGATCTTCACGGGCGGCGAGCGCGTGGCCTGGTCGCCTCTGATTTACACCAGCCGGCACGCCGAGCTGCAGGTGCAGACCGACCTGACAAAAGTGATCCGCACGTCGCATTCGCCCGAGCAGCTCGATGCGGCGCGCGCGCGGCTCACGCCGTTTCTGCGCGATTCGCTGGTGGGCCTGAACTATGCCTACTACGAGCCGCCGGGCGCGCAGGTACTGCACAATAATCCGCTGTTTGTCCGCTCGCACGATTTCTCCGTATCGTCCGTGCAGGGCATCGAGCAGGTATGGGGCGCGCCGGAGCTGATCGGCATTGGCGCAACGGCCGGCGGCGGAGCGTACCTGATGGGCTCGCTGGCCGATCTGCCGTATGCGCTGGCCTCGGCCGAGGAAGATTTCATCGCTCCGGAGAAAGTGCAGGCGCTGATCTGGCGCGAGACCGTGCCGCAACTGCTGGTGGGCGCGGTGCT
This sequence comes from Occallatibacter sp., assembly GCA_035294185.1. Taxonomy (GTDB): domain Bacteria; phylum Acidobacteriota; class Terriglobia; order Terriglobales; family Acidobacteriaceae; genus Telmatobacter. The sequence goes on from DATGLJ010000072.1 coordinate 10,464, forward strand.
GCCGCGATGGTGGAACATCGACAGTAATGAGCTGCATGCGGCGGCCCTTTATCAGCGCTCCGGCGAAGAGCTGGCGGCGGATGCGGAGACGGATCCGCAGGTGCGCGAAAATGTGCTGGGCATTTTCTCCGGGCGCTTTACCACGGAGCGGCTCGAGAAGCTCGAGGATGCGCTGGAGCACGGCGAAAAGCGCGCTGCGCCGATTGCGCATTTGCTGCCTTCCGATTTGTTCTATCTGGCTGCGCAATTCCGCAAACAATATCCGCAGGATGCCGCGAAGGCGGGGCCGGCGAGCCGCGAACTCGACGAGCTGGCCCGCAAAGATCCGGCCGATACGGATCCGGCGCGGCTGGCCGCCGATTTTGGCGTGCCGCATCCTACGCTGGCCGCAACCGACTCCTGCATGCTTTTGAACCGCGAGCCCTTCCCGGTTTCCGGAGGCTACTCAAGCCGGCTGTTCGGCGAATCGTGGGAGTCGAGCAATTTGTACTGGGCCCGGATCGCCGACGAAATGGGCTATTCTCCGGTGATGCTCAACCTGCTGGTTCCGGAGCTGACGCATCACATGATCGCCAACATTTTTGCAACTTATGTGGACGACTGGCCTGCGCTGTTGCGAGCGCTTGAGCAGACCGGCGACGAGTTTAAACAAGGGAAGTTCTCGGTGCAGTCCGCAAAACTGGCCGGCGGCAGCGGGGGCGCAGGGAATGGGGGTGGATTCGAATGAGCAATGCGATCAAAACCAACGCGACCGGGCTGGCGAGCAGGCTCGCGATCAGAAGCAGGAGCTCTGTGGCATGGGTGGGGCTTGCCGGAAGCCTGCTGATGCTGGTCGCCGGATCGCCGCCTCCCGCCGCGCAGGAAGAGTCATCGCACCTGCAGGTGAACGTAGACCTGGTGCAGCTCAATATTGCGGTGACAGACCGCAAGGGCAACTACATCGCGGGGTTGCGGCCTGAGGATTTTGTCATCACGGAAGACAAAATTCCGCAGAAGATCGCGACCTTTGAAGAGGGCGCAGGCGGAATGCACCGCTTCACTGACCTGACGGCAAACGGCGGCAAGGATGCGCCGCCCGTAGCGCCGCTGCCCGGAGCCAATGTCTTCATTTTGTTTGATACCAGCAACTACATGTATCGCGGATTTGTGTACGCACAGGATGCCATTGCCGAATTTGTGCGCTCGCTGGACCCGGCCAATAAGATCGCCTTCTATTCCTACAGCCGGAATCTGTCGCGGGCGACTCTGCTGACATCGGATCGCTATAGCGTGGTGAAGGGAGTGCGCAGCACGGTGGCCGGCGACGACGCTGCGCTCTACAACAGCCTGCTTCTGACGGTGAAGGATGCATCGCAGCTTACGGGGCGTAAGGCGATCGTTGTGTTCTCGAACGGGCCAGATAACGCGAGTTCCGTTCCTCCGGAGGATGTGGCGGAGCTGGCGCAGTCGACGGGAACAATTATTTACATCGTGAGCACGCGGCAGGCGCAGGAGGCGCCGGTTTCAACCGCCGCCTTTGAACGCGTGAGCAAGGCAACCGGCGGCAAGGCCTACTTCGCCAGCAACTGGCGGGATGAAAGGCAGGCGTTCGCCGCCATCCGCGAGGATATTTCGCATCTTTACACGATCAGTTACTATCCGCAGCCGAACCCCAACCGAGGCTGGCGCACGATCAGCGTAAAACTGGTGGGACCCAGGCTCCAGAAGTACCGCATCCGCACCCGCGATGGTTACCGGCTGATGCAGCACACGGCCGTAAGAGCGGAAAGCGAATTGCTGCCGGCTCCGCCTGCACGCGATGCGCAGGTTCACGAGGCGCAGTTGAGCGGGCATTGACGGCCGATTCTCCGGGCGCCTTATTGAAGCGAATCATCGGAACTGCCGGAGCCGAACTCGCGTTCAGCCTGGGCAAGATGCTCCGGGCGGCCCAGGTCGCGCCAGCGGTAGCGGTCCGCGCGGAAGGCAACGATGTTTTCTCCTTCGCCGGCCAGGCGGAGATACGCGGAAACGATCGGGAAGGAGCCCTGTTCCCGCAGTTTTGTGAAGATGCGCGGAGAGATGGCGTGGATTCCTGTAAAGGCAAGCGCCTGAAAGCCGGCGGCGGAACGCGCCATTTCCGGTTTGCCGCCGGGGCCAGCGCGGCGGCCGCAGAGCCGGCCTTCCTGGTCGAAGAGCAGATAGCGCGATGTAGGGCGCTCCTGCACGGCGAGCGTGGCGAGCGCATCCTGCTGCCTGTGGAAGCGGAGCAACATGCCGAGATCGATGTTGCTGATTACATCGACGTTGTGAAGCAGAAAGGGCTCATCTGATCCGTCTTCAAGAAAAAACCAGGCGGCTTGCTTCAGGCCGCCGCCGGTATCGAGCAGCTCCTGTTCGCGCGAGACTGCGATGCGCATGCCGAAGTTGCCGTGCGCGGCGAGATAATCGGCAATCATCTCCGCATGGTGATGCGTATTGACGATTGTCTCGGTGACGCCGAAGCCCCGCAGGCGCTCGAGGACGATTTCAAGCAGTGTGCGGCCGGCCACGGCGACCAGCGCCTTCGGACGGTCGTTGGTGAGCGGGCGCAGGCGCGTTCCCAGGCCGGCGGCGAGAACCATGGCCTTCATAAGCCGAGTTTTTCCAGCTCCACGTGGCGCACGACAACGCCCACATCGTTTCGCTCGCCGAGATGTTTCGCCAACTGCTCGGCGAGATAGACGGAGCGGTGCTGGCCGCCGGTGCAGCCGAAGGAAACCATCAGGTTCCGGAAGCCGCGGCTCTGGTAGTTGGCCACGCTTGCATCGACAAGCGCGAAAACGTGTTCGAGAAAGCGGCGCACGCTTTCTTCGCGGGAAAGATACTCGATGACGGGCGCGTCCTTTCCGGTCATCGAGCGGAAGCGCTCCTCGCGGCCGGGGTTGGGCAGGCTGCGGCCGTCGAAGACGAATCCGCCGCCGTGGCCGGATGCGTCGGCAGGCGCTTTCTGATGAAAAGAAAAACTGAAGATGCGCACGGTGAGCGGCGGCGGCGCAGAGACGGCGATGTGTTGCAGCTTTTCCGAAGCGGCGATGCCTTCGAGCGCTTCGAGCAGAGCCGGAAGCGCGATGGGCAGCCTGACGTTAGCCGCTAGCCACTTCAGGTTTTTGAGCGCGTAGGGCACGCTTTCCAGGAAGTGCACCTTGCGCTCGTAGAAGCCGCGAAAACCGTATGCGCCGAGGGCCTGCAGGATGCGCACGTAGACGTATGCATAGTAGTACTGCATGAAGACGCCGCGGTCGAGAGCGATGTAGCCGCCCAGGCAATCGAGGTAATGATCGAGAAGCTGCTGGCGCAGTTCGGGCGGCAGGTTGGCTTTGCCGTCGAAAAGCAGCGACGCAATGTCGTACTGCAGCGCGCCCTTGCGGCCGCCCTGGTAATCGACAAACCATGGGTGCCCTTCGCGCAGCATGACGTTGCGCGATTGAAAGTCGCGGTAGAGGAAGTAATCGCGATCAGCGGCAAGCAGGAAGCGGGTGAGGCGGTTGAAATCGTCCTCGAGGGCCTGCTCGTTGAAGGGCACGCCGGCCAGGCGCAGGAAGTAGTACTTGAAGTAGTTCAGGTCCCAGGCAATGGACTGGCGGTCGAAGCTGGAGCGCGGATAACAGACCTTGTAGTTGAGGCTGCGGCCGGCTTCCACCTGGAATTTTGGCAGCACGGCGACGACGCGGCGATACGCTTCGACGGCTTCCGGCCGGATGGCATCGCCGATGCGGTGCCCGGCGAGGAATTCAAAGAGCGTAGTGTCGCCGAGGTCCTCTTCGAGATAGGCGCCATGGTCGAGGTCCTCTTCGTAAATCTCCGGAACCGGAAGGCCGTGGCGGCGAAAATGGCGCGAAAAGTCGAGGAATGCGGCATTTTCCTCGCGGACCGAGTGCAGGATGCCGATCGCGGTGATGCCGCGGCCGGCGAGGCGAACAATCACGCGGCCGGAGCCGCCAAGCGCGCCCTGGAGCGGCTGGACGGTGTCCGCCGGAAATCCATAGTGTTTCTCAAAAAGCCGTTTCAGTTCGTCCATGTGTCCGTTCCGCGCGCTGGAGCCGCTTGGATCAAGATAAATGACGGCGGCAACAGCCGGGCAGCCGGGACCCGAGTGGGCGCATTACCTCGGGACTGCGCAATGTCCGGCGAATCTCGAAGGCCATTTTTGGACAGTACAGGGCCCCCAGTGAGCGCCTGGGGCTGGATTCGGCCGGGCGGACACGGCGCGCTTTGGCTGCGAGCTGGTTCGAGCCGGCGCAGTACACTCATAGGCAAGGATTCGTTTCGATCGCAAGCGATGACGCGGGCGGTCCCGCGGAGCGTACCCGGATGCGAGTGCGGCTGAAGGACATTGCCAAAGACCTGAACCTTTCGAAGATGACGATTTCGAAGGTGCTTCGGGGGCAAACCGATATCAGCGATGCAACGCGCGACCGCGTGCTCAAGCGCGTGCGCGAGCTCAATTATATTCCCAACATCAGCGCCAGCAGTCTGCGAACGGGACAGACAAAGATGATGGGACTGGTTCTGTCGTCGGTGGGGACGCATCACGCGGCGGACCTGACGGAAGGCGTAAGCCGGGCGCTGCAGGCGGAAAGCTACAGCCTGATCGTAGCTTCGTCGCAGGACGATGTGGACGCCGAGCAGCGCCAGATTGCCGCGTTCCTGGCGCTGCAGGTGGATGCGCTGCTGGTGGTTTCTCTGCAGGAGACCTCGGCGTTTTTCGACCAGATACAGCAGGCGCGGCGGATGCCGGTGATCTTTGTCGGTTCCAGACCGGCAGGCGCCGCGGGCAGATACGTGGGGATTCACGAAGAAGAGGTGGGACGCATTGCCTGCGAACACCTGATCCAGAGCGGTTGCCGGAGGATCGCCTATATTCGCGGTTCGCACAGTGCGGTGGGCGACCGGCGGTCGAACGGATATCGGCAGGCGCTGAGCCGGCACCAGATCGCAGTGCAGCCGAATCTGATTGTGGAGAGCATGGACCTGGAGCAGAGCGAATTCGGCCGTGGTTATGCAGCCATGGAGCGGCTGCTGCAGCGGCGTGGGCGGCCGGACGGAGTCATGGCCTTTACCGATCTGCTGGCGGTGGGCGCCATGGAAGCGGCCGGCAAACATGGGATTCGCATACCGGAAGAGATGCGCTTTGTGGGCTGCGGCGACGATCCGGTTCTGTGCGGCATGCGCATACCTCTTACCAGCATCAACGTGAGCGGAGTTGAGCTGGGCGAGCGGGCCGGCAGGCTGGCGCTGCGCGCAATCCAGAACGCCGGCGCGAGCAGTTCGCAGAAGGTGCTTGTGAAACCGAAGCTGGTGAAAAGACTCTCGACCGGAACTGCATCATGAGCGCAGGGAAAGCGCGCATCGGCGACTGAATGAGAAAACGGCAGCAGGAAAGGAAAGCGATGGCCAAAAGGCAGGAGGGCAGGGAATCGAAATTCGACCTGGTGGTGTTTGGCGAGTTCTTCTCCGATCTGATCTTTTATCGTTTGCCGCGGCGTCCGCGCTTTGGGGAGGAGTCCAAGACGGACTCGTTTCTGATTGCGCCCGGAGGAGGGCTGGCGACGACGGCGATCGCCGCCAGCCGCCTGGGCACAGTCACCGGCATCATCACGCGCGTGGGCGCTGACGCCGAGTCTCTGCCCACATGGAGCCAGATTGCCCAGGAGAAGCTGGACATCGGAGCGTGCGAGTATCGCAAGGATCTGCCGACGGCGCTGACTGTTTGCGTTGCTTATAAAACCGATCGCATGATGGTGACCTACGAGCCCATCAATCGGCGCCTGGAGGATATGCTCGACAATCCCGCAGTGCACGCCAAGATGAGGCAGGCGCGGCACGTGCATCTGGCTTGCGCGTTGCGCCGGCCGGCGAAATGGCAGCCGGCGCTGCGCAGGCTCAAAGAGCTGGGGATTACGATCTCCGCCGATTTCGGCTGGAATCCGGAGATTTCCATCGACCAGCTGGTCTCGATCATCCGGCATTGCGACTTCGTGTTCCCCAACGAGCACGAGGCGCGGGCGATTACCGGAACCAAGACGCCGTTGAGCGCGCTCGAAAAGCTGCAGGACTGGGTGCGCGTCCCGGTGGTGAAGCTGGGCGCGCGCGGGTCGCTGTTGATGGCAGAAGGGAAGGTTTATCGCCAGCCGTCGCTCGCCCTCCCGATGGTGGACGCAACCGGCGCCGGCGACGCCTTTAATGGAGGCTTTCTGCACGCTTTCCTTCACGGGATGAGCTGGGACGATTGCCTGCGCGCGGGCAACATCTGCGGCAGCATGGCGGGAACCCGGCCCGGCGGCTCGGAAGGGTTGCCGGGGCCGCAGGAGTATAAGCGGAAGCTCGCGCAGATGAAGCGCAGCTGAGGCGGCCTGGAAGCTGGACATCAGGCAAATCCTCAAGCCCGATTCAGGGCATCTGAAGGCCGCCAGGCCGATTAGAACCGTTGTCGAACGGATTTTTTATTGACATTTATACGCCATGCATGTAAATTCCTCGCAATTGCTTTACCGGTAAAGTACTTGCAGGCTCCTGCGGTCTGCGGGGTTGTCCGAGCAGCGGACAACAGGCGCCGGCGCGCCTGGTTCCGACGAAAACGGCCGCAGAGTGAATTCAGGATCGGTTCGAGGTTTTGGTTCGACTCTAAGGAGGTAGGCTTATGCACGCGCTCAGGTTCTCCCCGCTTGGCTTCGGAATCCGAACTGCTCGGCAGCTTTCCCTGGCGATCGCCGCGCTGCTGGCGACATCTGCAATTTCTGCCTACGCGCAGACGGACACAGGCAGCATTGTCGGCATTGTTCAGGACAGGAGCGATGCCCGCATTGCCGGCGCCGCAGTCGACGTGACGAATACGGCAACCGGCGTGACGCGATCGTATATAACCAACGCGGACGGTCAATATCTGGCCGAGCAGCTGATCCCCGGCGTCTACAGCGTGACGGTGAGGCACTCCGGCTTCGGCACGGTCGTGAGGCAGAACATCACGGTGAATGTGCAGGACCGCGTGCAGGCGGATTTCGTGCTGTCGGTTTCGAGCGTAGAGCAGCAGGTGGTGGTCAACGAAGCTGCTGTCGAACTGCAGACGCAATCGGCCGAGGTGAATGGCGTGATGACATCTGCGGCAATCAATGATCTTCCGCTGAACGGCCGCGACTACGACACGCTGGTCCTGACGCAGCCGGGGGTCTTCCGCGATAATGCCGTAGCCAATCCGGCGGAAGGCCGCTTCAGCGCGAATGGCAATCTGGAGCTGCAGAATTACTTTCAGCTCGACGGCATCGACAACAACTCGAAATCAGAAAACCTGCAGGAGCAGTCGACTCAGTCGGTGATTCCTCCGCCGGACGCGCTGCAGGAGTTCGTGCTGCAGACGCGCACCTACTCGGCGGAGTTTGGCACTTCGGCGGGTGCGGTGGTGAACGTTTCCACAAAATCGGGCACCAATCAGTTTCACGGCGATGGGTGGGACTACATCCAGAACGGCGCACTGAACGCAAACGCGTGGTTCAACAACTACAACGGCGTTCCGCGCGGCCAGTACAACCAGAATCAGTTCGGCGGTACATTTGGCGGGCCCATCAAGCGGGACAAGACCTTTTTCTTTGTCTCGTACGAGAATTTGCTGAGCAATATTCAGGTGACGGAGGAGTCTATCGTGCCGACGCAGGCCATGCATAACGGCGATTTCAGCGCGGCGACAAACGGCTCATATATGTCGAAGTTCAACATGATTCCGACAGTTCCCAGCCAGGCGGGGTGCATTACCAACAATGTCATCAGCCCGGGGTGCTTCGATCCTGCCGGCAAGGCGCTGATGGCGCTTTACCCCTTGCCCAACCTGGGCAATGTGAATCAATTCACCGGCGGTCCCAACTATGCTTATGTCGGCTCGGAAACCAATAACACCAGGACGCTCGACGTTCGCATCGATCATACGCTGAACAAGACCAATCAGATTTTCGCGCGCTACGCCTTTGACTGGTCCGACTATCAGCAACCGCCCACGTGGACATCGAATCCGATCGCCGGAAATGGAGCAAATTTTCCGACGGCCTACATTCTGCACGATCAGTCTGTGGCGCTGGGCTGGACGCGCACCATCAATGCAAACATCGTGAACACGGCGCACGTCGGCTATCTGCGCACCTTCTCTCATAGCGATCCGGTGAATGTGACC
>DATGLJ010000073.1:0-15407 GCA_035294185.1 Occallatibacter sp.
TGCTGGTTGCGGGAACCTACGGCCGCGGAATCTGGCAGACTCCGCTCTGGTCTGCCGGAACGAGCCTGTCCGCCGCCTCGGCGACGCCGGCCAGCCTCACCTTCTCCGGCCAGGTCTTCGGCACCCCCAGCGCGGCGCAAACCATTACGATCTCGAACACCGGCAACACTGCGCTGTCGTTTTCCTCGGTCGGCTTCTCCGGCGACGCAGCCGATTTCTCCGCCTCCGGAGGCTGCCTGAATGCTCCTGTCGCCGCCGGCGGCACATGTTCGCTGCAGGTCGTCTTTACGCCCCAGGCCACCGGTCCGCGCACCGCGCAGATGATTCTCTCCGGCAATGTCTACGGCGGCCAGTTCCCGGTCGATGTGAACGGAACGGGACTGCCCAGCGGAGGCGTGACATTGACGCCGGGCAGTCTTTCCTTCGGCCAGGTCGCCGACAACTCGACCTCTTCCGCTCTGCCGGTCCAGTTCACCAATCCGGGCTCGGCAGCCGTTCCCATCTCGTCGGTATCCGCAACGGCGCCGTTTACGATCGCAGGCGACTCCTGCGGCGCGAGCCTCGCGGCCAACAGCAGTTGCCAGATCGAAGTCGCCTTTGCGCCCATACAGGCGGGCCCGGCGACCGGCCTGCTGATCCTCACCGACGGGGCGGGAACGCAGACGGTGCAGCTGTCAGGAACCGGCGCCGCGCCGGCGACCGATATTCTCGGCCAGAGCTCGATGTCGTTTCCTGCGACGCCCGCCGGCCAGATCTCGGCCGCGCAGCCGCTGACGATCACCAACACCGGCGATTTGCCGCTGGCCGTCTACTCGATAGCCGCCAGCGCCAATTTTCAGCAGTCGAACGGCTGCCAGGGCGGGGTGGCGGCGCATTCGGTCTGCACCGTCAGCGTGCAATTCGCGCCTGCGCAGTCGGGCAGCCTTACCGGCGCGCTCACGATTACCGATCAGCTCGGCGTCAGGACGGTGGGGCTGAGCGGGACCGGTCTTCAGCCGGGCGCGCTCTCTCTTTCCCCGGCCAGCCTCAACTTCGCCCAGCAGCAGCCCGGCGTAGCCAGCCCGCCCCAGACCGTGCTGGTGACCAACAGCGGCGGCGCGGCGGCGGCCAACATCGGCTTTCAGATCACCGGGCCGGCCGCGGCCAGCTACTCGATTTCCTCGACGACCTGCGGAGCGCTGCTCAATGCCGGCGGCTCCTGCGCCGTGCAGATTGTCTTTACGCCCGCGGCCACCGGCCCCATTGCGGCAATGCTTGCCATTTCCTCTTCGACGCCCGGCATCGAGGCGGCCTATGTTCCGCTCAACGGCACGGGCCTGCTTCCGAACGGGCTTGAGGCCACGCCGCCGCTGGTGCAGTTTCCGGCGGCAGGAGTCGGCCAGCCGGCGGCTCCCGAATTTATCACCATCAGGAATGCCGCCAGCTACGCCATCGCCCCGGTATCGCTGGCAGCGACCGGGCCTTTCAGCGTGGCGCAGAATACCTGCACAGGCCCGATGGATCCCGGATCGACATGCACGGCGTCGATTGTTTTCCAGCCGACCGCCACGGGCGCCGCAACGGGTCTGCTCACCGTCAGCTCCACGGCCGTCGCTGCTCCGGCAACAGTCGCGCTCTCCGGCGCCGGATTCAGCTTCACCGTCACCCCGTCCGGCCCAACGGCCCAGACCGTCACCAGCGGCCAGCAGGGCGATTACAAGCTCGTTATCACTCCCGCGGGCGCGCAGGGAACCTTCTCATTCCAGTGCGGCACGCTGCCATCGAATGCTCTGTGTCTCTTCAATCCCGGCACCGAAACGCTCAACGACGGGGTGCAGGGCAACGTCGAGGTGGAAATCTACACGGGCAGCTCCGGTATCGCGCAGGCGCGCCCGGCGTCAGGATTCCCGCCGGCCGGCCTGCCCGCATCGGCGCTCGCGCTGTCTCTTTGCCTGCTTCCTCTCGCTCTGCGCCGGTGCGGGCGGGCATGGTTTGCCGCAGTCCTCGCCGCCGGGCTGATTGCCGGCCTCTCCAGCTGCACCAGCGCCATCGGAGGCGTCGCCGGCAGCGGCGGATCGGGCGGGCAGTCCGCCTCGGGCGGCACTCCCGCCGGAACGTATACCATTCCCGTTACGGTCACCTCCAGCGGCCTTTCGCAGACCGTTTCGCTCACGCTGACCGTCGACTGATCGCCCGGTCCCGGAACGCTATACTTGATCTTCAAGGCTCAGCCGATCGCCGGTTTCGGCCCGGCGTCGCTCCGGCCTGAGGGAACCCGAAGCGCATGTCTGCCAGAGTAACCATCGAAGATGTCGAGCGCGTCGCCGAGCTGGCGAATGTCGAACTCACGCCGGAGGAGATGCCCGGCATGCTCCGCGATCTGAACGCCATTCTCGACTGCGTAGCGGAGTTGAACGAGCTGGATACAGAAGGCGTTGCGCCGCTGGCTCAGGTGAGCGAGCTGAGCGGTGTTGCCGCAGCGCTGCGTCCCGATCGGGCAGGATCCCCGCTGGACCGCGCCGCGGTCATGTCGCAGGCGCCTGAGACCGATGGAGTTTTTTTTAAAGTTCCCAAAGTCATCGAGCGATAGCGCCGCCGGAAAGCGGATCGCCAACCGCCGATTTTTTCCTCGAGGTTCGACTTGCCCAGCGATACCGAGCCAGCCAATACGTTCGTAGAAACTCCCGGGACTCTCGACGCTCTGCGCGGCCAAATCGCCTCCGGCCGCATCAGGGCTGTCGATCTGGCCGCCGGCTACTACGACCGCATCGAGAAACTGAATCCTCGGCTGAACGTCTACCTCAGCCTTACGCGCGAGCGCGCTTTCGCCCAGGCGGAGCGCATTGACGCCATGGCCGCCAGGGGCGATGCGCTGCCTCCGCTGGCCGGCATTCCCGTCGGCATCAAGGACGTGCTGGTGACCAAAGGCGCGCCTTCGACGGCGGCCTCGAAGATGCTCAGGGACTATCGGCCGCCCTACGACTGCACCGCCGTTGCGCGGCTTGAGGCCGCCGGCGCGGTCGTGCTCGGCAAGCTGAATTGCGACGAGTTCGCCATGGGCTCGTCGAATGAAAACTCCGCTTACGGGCCGGTGCGCAACCCGGTCGATCCCGAACGGGTTCCGGGCGGCTCGAGCGGAGGCTCGGCGGCGGCCGTGGCGGCCAACATGGCCGTGGCCGCGCTGGGCACCGATACCGGCGGCTCGATCCGCCAGCCGGCCAGTTTCTGCGGGGTGGTCGGCGTCCTGCCTACCTGGGGCCGCGTTTCGCGCTACGGTCTGATCGCATTTGCCTCCTCGCTCGACCGCATCGGTCCGTTCGCGTCCAATGTGCGCGATGCGGCTGCGCTGCTCGGCGTGATTGCCGGCCACGATCCATGCGACGCCACCAGCTCGACTGCGCCGGTCGAGGACTACGCCGCTGAAAGCGACAAGCCCGCCGCCGGACTGCGCATCGGCGTGCCGGCCGAGTACTTCGGCGACGGGCTCGATCCGGAGGTCGGCGCGGCCATCGAAAAGGGCATCGAGCATCTGAAGGCCGCCGGCTGCGCCGTCAGGCCGGTCTCGCTGCCCAATACCAGATACGCGGTTCCGGCCTACTACCTCATCGCGACGGCCGAGGCCAGCGCGAATCTGGCGCGCTTCGACGGCGTTCGCTACGGTTATCGCTCGCCGCGCTCGGCCACTCTCGCCGATCTGTATCGCCATTCGCGCGATGAGGGCTTCGGCGCCGAGGTCAAGCGCCGCATTTTGCTCGGCACCTACGCGCTTTCGGCCGGCTACTACGACGCCTACTACCGCAAGGCGCAGCAGGTGCGCCGGCTGCTTGCCGAGGAGTTCCTCCGCGCATTCGCCGAGGTGGACGCGATTGTGACGCCGACCTCGCCCGTGCCGGCATTCAGAATCGGCGAAAAGGCCGGCGATCCGCTGGCAATGTATCTCGCCGATATCTATACGGTGACCGCCAGCCTCGCCGGCATCTGCGGCGTGAACGTGCCCTGTGGTCGAACGCCGGCCGGCCTGCCGGTGGGCATGCAGGTGCTCGCCTCGCATTTCGGCGAATCGACGGCCTTCCGCGTGGCCCGCGCCGTCGAAGCCGCGCAACAATAAGCGCAGTCGTTGCCGGCCGGGGAGCGGTTCGGGCGCGGCGTCCCGTTATTGCGTGTCGAGGGTCCTGCGCATCTCAAGTCCGAAGGGGATGGCGTTCGATCCGCCGCTTGAGGCGGCAGTGATAACCGACCCGTTACCTGAGGTTCGCGGCCTCTGCCCGCGCGCCGATTTTCCGGGTTACCATGGGCAAAATCTTCCGGTCTTCTCCGACTGAACCGCGAACGACCGCACATCTGCAGTGCCTTGGGAGCAAGGATGAAGAAACTCGCCCGGGTTGCCGGTCTGCCCTGTGTTGCCGCTCTGGTTGCGGCGTCTGGTTTTGCCGCGCCCGGCAAAGCGCACGTTGTCGTTTTCGGCGCCGCGAAAAGTGTGCCGTATTCGCGCGCCGGCGATCCGGCCGGCGCTGCGCCGGGAGAGGATTCGCTGAAAATCCGGGCGCTGCTTGTCGACGGCTCGCTCAAGGAGTGGACTACCGGCGATTCGCACGATGTGACCGACCGCAGCTTTGTGGTGCGCCGCGCCGTGCGGCTCAATAACTCGCTGCCCGGCGACCGGCTGGACAGTTGGGTCTGGCAGCGCGGCCCCTGGCTGCTGGTCGACCGCCGGACCGGCCGCATCGCCGCGCTCCATCTGCCCGATTATGATCCCGGCGTGAGCCAGGTGAGCTGGTTCCGCGACTATGCCGCTTATTGCGGCCTCACGCCCAGCGGCAAGAGCCTCTACGCCGTGGTGGCGCAGATCGCCGCCCGCCGCCCGGTTCTGGCCAAAAAGCTTTCCGCCTTCGACCCGGAAAATCCGCCTCAGCCGGCCTGCGGCGCGCCGGAATGGCAGCGGCAGCCGATGCGCGTCATCTTCCATCCCGGGGGACATCCGGATGGCAGGGACGCGGTGGCTTTTGATGTGGAGCCCGGGTCGGCCGTGCTGGTGGAGGACTCCGGCGACGGGCCGGAGACGGCCGAACCGGCGAATTAACCCAAAAAGCAGCGGAAGGAGCCAATGCGCCGCCGGGGCCCCAATCTTGACATGCGAGCGGCCGCGCGTATCTTATCTCCTTAGGTGCTCCTGGGGATCCGGGGCGGCGTCTGGCTCTTGATGGGCGCAGGACTTCGCAGCGGGTTCCGGGAGGGCTATGTCGAACAGGAAGCAGACGGAATCGGGATGCGCAGAAACGCAAATTCCGATTTCCAGCGCCTGGCCCATAGCGGTTCCATAAACGCGGTATACCTTCCGGAACTTCAGGCTCCCGCAGTCGAGCGGCGGCCGACCCTTCCGGGCGGCCGAGCGCAGGCTGGCGCCGGTCGAGCACCGTGAAGAAACCGCGTTGTTGGGTCCGTTTCAGGACGGTTTCCGAAGACAAAATCTGTTTTGCCAGGCGTCTGCAGCGGATGGGCTGCGGCTCGTGAGCGGCGGAGCGGCTGCCGGGCAAGTAAAGGACGAGTGTGGAAACAACTTTGGCATTGCTGGCGGGCGGCTCGCCTGCCGCTCCGGGCGCGGGCGTGACGATGCTCCCGCTGCTGCTTCTGATTCCCATCTTTTATTTCCTGATGATCCGGCCGCAGCAGAAGCGGCAGAAGCAGTGGCAGTCGATGCTCGCGAGCATCAAGGCCGGCGACCGCGTAACCACGGCCGGCGGCATCCGCGGCATTATCCTCTCCATCAAGGACGACTCGATCATCATCCGCGTCGCCCCCGACAACCTCAAGCTGGAGGTGGCCAAGAACGCGATCGCCTCGGTCACCACGCAGGACTCGGCGGCGTCCTAGCCGGGGCCGAAATCTGCCCCTCGCCGGTTTCGGGGCTTTTACTTTTTGACCCATAGAACGGAAACAGGGAACGGGACATTCCGATGAAGAACCTCAAAAACAGGGTTGCGCTGATCATCGCCATCCTGGTTGTCTTCCTTTACGGCATCTTCGGCATTCCGCACGGCTTCACCGGCGCGGATCTGGCTGCGGCTCTGACCAGGCGCATCAATCTCGGCCTCGATCTGCGCGGCGGCGCGCACCTGGTGCTGCAGGTACAGGTAAAGGAGGCGGTGAACACCGAGACCGATAATACGGTGGCCCGCATCCAGCAGGATCTGAAGGCGGCCAATCTGAGCTTTTCGCAGGTCTCCAAGCCCAATCCGCTCAAGCCCGATGGCAGCGGCCAGCCGGAGCTGATCGAGGTTGACGGCGTCTCGCCGCTCAACGCCAGCGCCGTGCGCTCGCTGCTCGACCAGAAATACTCGAACGAGTACGACATCAACGACGGTCCGAATGGCTCCATCACGCTGACCATGAAGCCGCTGGTCGAAAGGGACCTGGACGAAAAGACCGTTCAGCAGACAATCGAAACCATCCGCGACCGCGTGGACGCGCTGGGCGTCAGCGAGCCGCTGATTCAGGAGTACAACCTGGGCGCCAACCAGATCCTCGTCGAGCTGCCGGGCATCAGCGATCTCGATAAGGTGAAGGATATTATTCAGTCCACGGCGCGTCTTGCGATTCACGCCGTCGAGGGCGACCCGAACGGGTATCCCGACGAGCAGGCGGCCCTGCAGGCCATGGGCGGAACCCTGCCCCCCGACGACATGCTGGCGCACGGTTCGGTGCAGGCTACCTCGACGGCGGATACGGTGTTTGTCCTCAACCGTGTTGCCGTGGTGGAAGGCACCGACTTCCGCTCCGCCGAGCCGGGCGTCAACCAGAATACCGGCCAGCGCATCGTGAACTTTACGCTGACCAACGAAGCCGGCGACCGCTTCTGGGATTACACCAGCGCCAATGTGGGCAAGAGCATGGCGGTGGTGATGGGCGGCCGCGTGCGCAGCGTCGCGCGCATCAACAGCGGCATTCGCGACTCGGGCGAGATCGAAGGCAGCTTTACCCAGGACGAGGTCATGGCCTTGTCCAAGCTGCTGCGCACCGGCGCTCTGCCGGCATCGCTCGTTTATCTCGAGCAGCGCACGATCGGCGCGTCGCTCGGCGCCGATTCCATCCGCGAAGGCGTTACGGCCGCGGTCGCCGGCGTACTGCTGGTGTGGATCTTCATGCTGGTCTACTACCGCGGCTCGGGAGTCAACGCCGATCTTGCCCTGTTTCTCAACCTGGTGATCCTGCTCGGTTTCATGGGCTTTTCCCACGCAACGCTCACGCTGCCCGGCATTGCCGGCGTCATCCTTACCATTGGTATGGGCGTGGACTCGAACGTGCTGATCTTCGAGCGCATCCGCGAAGAGATTCGCGCCGGCAAATCCGCCGCCGCCGCCGTCGATCAGGGTTTTGCCCATGCATGGATCACCATTGTCGATACGCACGTGACGACAATCGTATCGGCGGCGATTCTGTTCCTCTTTGGCACCGGTCCGGTGAAGGGCTTTGCGACAACGCTGACCTTCGGCCTGCTGGCCAATCTGTTCACTGCCGTCTACGTCTCGCGCGTGATCTTCGAGGCGCACCTGAACAAGCTGAAGCCGGGTGAGATGGTCTCGATTTAAAGAGCTGCGAACAGGGATCGGGAACTGTTCGGCGCGCCGAAGCAGTTCCGGGAAACACAAATTTGCAAGGGCGCGGCATGAGCCGTGCCTCTCGGTCGGCCCAAAAACGAATCAAGGGCTTTGAGCCCCGGCCTTCCAGGAAGGGAAGACAAAAGTGGAATTCTTTCATAACCCACGGATTAACTGGCTGAAGAAGAAGTGGTACTTTCTCGCGTTTTCGCTGATCTTCAGCGTCGCCGGCGTCGCCAGGATGTCCTGGAACTGGATTCATGGCGTCAATGGGTTGCACAGCCCGGTTCCTCTCAGCGTGGATTTCCGCGGTGGCACGCAGGTGCAGGTGCAGTTCGAGCAGGCGCCGGACCTGGTCCAGGTACGGAAGGCGATCGACGCGGTGGGCATTCACGATGCTCGCGTCCAGGCCTACGATCCAACCAATCCCGGCGCTCATGAGGTGCTGATCAGCCTGCCCGAGCAGATGAACGAAAACATGCTCGATGCCGGCCGGGAGCAGATCAAAGACGCGCTGACGAACCATTACAACAATCCATTTACGATCCGCAATGTCCAGGTCGTCGGCCCCACGGTCGGCCGCCAGCTTGAACGCCAGGCCGCGCTGGCTACGCTCTACTCGATGATCGGCATGCTGATCTACCTCTGGTTCCGCTTCCAGCTCATCTACGGCGTGGCCGCCGTAGTGGCCTGCTTCCACGACACGCTGATTACCGTGGGCGCCTTCGCGCTTACCGGCCAGGAGATCAGCCTGACGGTCATCGCCGCTATACTCACGCTCGTCGGTTACTCGATGAACGACACGATTGTCGTCTTCGACCGCATCCGCGAGAACCTGCGCATCAGCCGGCGCGAGCCGCTGCCGGACCTCGTTAACCGCAGCATCAACCAGACGCTGAGCCGGACCGTGCTCACCTCCGGGCTGACCTTTCTTACCGTGCTGTCGCTCTATATCTTCGGCGGCCAGGTATTGCGAGGCTTTTCCTTTGCGCTGGTTGTCGGCATTCTGATCGGGACCTACTCGTCGATTGCAGTTGCGGCTCCGATGCTGGTCGCCTACCAGGAGTGGCGGGCAAGAAAGGGCCGGGCAGTAGCATTGCCGGCGGCAAGGCGCAGCAGAACTTAGAACCGGCTTTCTCCGTCGCCCCTGGGCGGCTGAGAAAGCTTCCCTGATGACCGGTTGAGCGATGACCGGTTGAAGCCCGCTGTTTGCGGTCCTGTTTCGCTGCGGCGAAGGCCGCGGTCTTGCCAGAGAGCATTGGAGCAGCCGGTTCCAGGAACGGCAGTTTTTTGAAGAACGATTAAATTTTTCGATATTTTTATTTCCGGTTTTTTTGCGTTTTCGAGCCGGCTTCGACAGGCCCCGATGGGCAATCTGCCGGCTTCACGCGGCAGAGCCGGAAGATCCGCCGGCGATGAGCGCGCCAATCCGGCAGATTGCGCAGCTTTGATTTCAGGCTATTGGCGCAGGCGGCCTGCGGAGGAAAACTTTTGTGCGGCCCCGGTCCGTGGGGCGCTGCGCCAGCAAAAAAGCAGCGAAGAGGCCATAAAACCGCGGGAAAATTCGAGGAAAAGGGCAACGAAAGCGCGGTCAGGGGGCTGGAAAATCCACTGCCGGTTTGCCGGGTTTTCCGGCAGCGCGCCGCGGCTCCTTGGCAGCTTATAGTTTGCTCTGATAAGGTGATTTCACTTCATGGTTGTTGAGGTTTGCCACTGCGGGAACATTCCGAATTTGCGCGGTGTCTAAACTTAAGGTATCGATACCACCCGATTGAGGCTGGCTCATGTTTGAAGACTCCACATTTGAATCTTCGGGAAAGGTCAGAAAGGCAAGCAAGAGCGGCCGGTGGATGATGTTTACCTTCATCGTCAACGGCTCAATCCTGCTGCTGCTGATCCTCATTCCGCTGATCTATCCCGAGGCGCTCCCCAAGGCTGCCATGGAAACGCTGCTTTTTGCGCCGCCACCGCCACCGCCGCCGCCACCGCCGCCGCCGCCGCCGGAGGTGCACATCGTGCACGTGCAGTCGGAGATGATGAATAACCAGCTCACCGCGCCTACCCGCATTCCGAAGAACATCGAGATGGTGAAGGAGCAGGAAGCGCCTCCGTCGACCTTCGGCGTGGCCGGCATGGACGGTATGGGCGGCAGCGCGAATGGCGTGATGGGGGGCATCTTCGGCAGCGGGAGCGCGCCGCAGGTCAAGCAGGCGCCTCCGAAGAAGGTCAATATTTCAGCCGGCGTGGCCGTCGGCATGCTGATCTCCAAGGTGACGCCGATCTACCCGCCGATCGCCAAGGCGGCCCGGGTCTCGGGAACGGTGGTGCTGCAGGCCACGATTTCCAAAACCGGGCAAATCGAGAATCTGAGGGTGGTCAGCGGCCCGGCGATGCTGCAGGAAGCCGCGCTGGACGCCGTCAGGCAGTGGCGTTACAGACCTTACCTGCTGAATAACGAGCCGGTGGAGGTGGAAACCACCATTAACGTGATCTTCACCCTTGGCGGGTGAATAAACCCTTTGGCCTTCTGCAGCGTCTAGGCAGAAGGCCGTTGCAGTTGCCGGGTTCCGGCCCGCAAGGGCAGTTTCTTTCACCGCGCCCTGGCGGGCGCTTTAACCAAACAAAACTCCTTAGGAGGAACGATTCAAGTGATTCTCGCTCAACTCTCGCACTTTGCTTCGCATATGGTCGGCAGCCTGGCCTTGTTCCAGGAGGAGCAGACGGTCAGCTTCAGCCCCATGGGCCTGTGGAGCCATATGGGATGGCTGGCTCGCGCCGTGGCCATCATCCTGTTCCTGGAGTCGATCTGGTCGCTGGCCGTGATGATCGACCGCTACCTTTATTTCTCAGCCGCCCGCAAGCAGTCGCGCGAGTTCGCGCCCAAGGTTGCCGGCGCGCTGAAGGATCGCAAGCTTGAGGAAGCCATCAAGATTGCCGATCGCAACAAGAAGTCGCACCTGGCCGAGGTCGTGACGGCCGGCCTGCAGGAGTTCCGCGCCTCGCAGGGCTCGCCGACCGAGCAGACGATCGAGAGCTCGGGCCGCGCGCTGGAGCGCGCCGAGGCCATCGTGCACGCCAAGCTGAAGAGGGGCCTGGGGGTGCTTGCGACCATTGGCGCAACCGCTCCGTTCGTCGGCTTGTTCGGCACCGTCGTCGGCATTCTGAACGCGTTTAACCAGATCGCCACGCAGAAGACCTCGGGCATCGGCGCTGTTGCCGGCGGTATTTCCGAGGCTCTGGTGACGACCGCCTTCGGCCTGCTGGTGGCTATTCCGGCCGTTATGGCGTTCAACTACTTCACTGGCCGTGTCGAGGCGTTCGACGTGGAGATGGACAACTCCTCGAGCGAGCTGATCGACTACTTTATCAAGCAGAGCCAGCGCTAAGCGCTGAGCGGCGCACGACAGAGGAAAAGCGAGAATTCATGCGGGGCGGTTCCGGCTGCCCCGCAACTTGATCGAGCTTTAAGCCGTGCCGCAATTGGAAACACGTGGTCCGCAGACCAATTTTTTAACCGCTCGGAGCCCACAATGGCAGTTGCAATTCGAGACGAAGGCAAGAGGGTAAACTCCAACATCAACGTCACCCCCATGGTGGACGTGATGCTGGTGCTGCTGATCATCTTCATGGTGATTACGCCCATGCTGCAGAACAAGGTTCAGATCGACATGGCCAAGGTGGAGAACGCCACCAGCATGCCGGATGCCGACAAGGACGACGCCATCGTGGTCGCGGTGACGCGCGACGGCAGCGTGTTTCTTGGCCAGAACAAGGTCGATCCCAGCCAGCTTGGCAGCCTGGTGCAGGACAAGCTGGCCGATAAGACCGACAAGACGATTTATGTTCGCGCCGATGCGCGCGCGCAGTACCGCGCCGTCGAAGACGCCATCGACGACGTGCGCACGGCCGGCGTCGAGGAGATCGGCCTTCTGACGCAGAAGAAGGAAGGCAACCTGGCTGGCGGCGAATAGCGGCAGTTTTCGCGCATTCGAGTCCGCGCGCAAGGGAAATCCCGGGCTTCGGGCCCACCCTGAAAGTTCAAACGAGGAGTTTAAGTCATGGCAATGACAACGGGCGGCGGCGCCGGCAGCATGGCCGATATCAATGTGACGCCGATGATCGACATTCTGCTGGTGCTGTTGATCATCTTCATGGTTATCGTGCCGGTTACGCCCAAGGGCCTGGACGCCCTGGTGCCCCAGCCGCCGAAGAACCCGCAGCAGCAGCAGCCGAACGACCGCACCATCGTGGTGCAGGTGCTCTACCGGCCCGGAGCTGCGCCGACCTACAAGATCAACCAGGACGACGTGGCTTACTCCGATCTGCTTCCCAAGCTGACGGCGATTTACGCCAACCGCGCCGAGCGCGTGATGTTCGTCAAGGGCGACGACGATGTGAACTTCCAGTACATTGCCGACGTCATCGACATTGGCAAGGCCGCCAACGTGGATCACATCGGCCTGATGACGCCGAAGATCCAGCAGGGGCAGTAAGCAAGACCGGACTGCGGTCTGGAGCCGGCGCGTATTGCGCCCGGGAGCGGCTTTCGCGCCGCCAGCCTGCAGACAAGATTTTAGAACGTGTGCAGACGGCACGCGCCTAAAGGAGAAAATACGCAGATGAACGGACCCGCACGTATCACGGCGCTCGCCGCATTCCTGGCCGGCATGGCATTTTCGCTGAGCGGGTGCAACCAACTCGAAGCCCGCGACCAATTGAACAAGGGCGTGGACGCTTACAAGAGCGCACATTATGAAGAGGCCATCGGACATTTCCAGAGGGCCATGGAGCTCGACCCGAAACTGACCAATGCGAAGACCTACCTGGGAACGGCGCTGGCGCAGAACGTGGTTCCGGGGCTGGACACGCCGGAGAACCTGAAAAACGCCAATCAGGCCATCGATATCTTCAAGCAGGTGCTGGCCAACAATCCCGGCGATGTGAACAGCATCAAGCAGATCGCCGGCATTTACTTCAGCATCAAGAAGCTCGACGAAGCCAAGGAATGGCAGAAGAAAGTTCTTGAGGTGAGGCCGAACGACGCCGAAGCGGCATACACCATCGGCGTGATCGACTGGACGGAAGCCCACGAGAACACATTGAAGGCTCTGCAGTCTGCGGGCATGAACGATGACGGCGAAGGCAACGTGAAGGCCCCCAAGAAAGTCATGGCGCAGTTGGCCGAGCAGAATGCTCCGCTGGTCTCCGAAGGCCTCGATTACCTGAACCAGGCCGTCAAGGACAACCCCAACTACGACGACGCCATGGCCTACCTGAACCTGATCTACCGGCGCAAGGCCGATGTGGACTACGGTCATCCGGCCGAGGTCAAGGAAGACCTGGCTATGGCCGAAAAATGGCGCACCGACGCCATGGGCACCCGCAAGGCCAACGAGGCGAAGAAAAACGCCGGTCCCGGCGGCATCACCATGGATGCCAACGGCAACCTGAAGTAGCTCTCAGGAAAAAGCCCCCGCTGCGGCGGGGGCTTTTTTGCCGGGCAGCGCAAATTGCGCGGCCGCACGGCCGAAGCCGGCATCGTCCTCAGGAAGACGCTCAAGCGGCTTTTCTCTCTTCAGGAAAAGACCGCTGCGCGCAGCACTCGGAAGACTGTTGCCGAAAACCTGCGGCTGTCCCGAAAGGTTCTTTCAGCACAAGCTCAAAATGAGCGGCGCAGATTCTCCGCTGCAAGGGAGGCCAGCCGGCCGGTCCGCGCCTACTGCGCCGGCACACCCTGTTTCAAAATCTGGTCGGCGAAGTAGTTTTGTACCTTGGCCTCGTCCTGCAGCTTTTCGAGATAGGCGTTCTGCAGCACCTGTTTCTGGCCGTCGTGCAGGTACTGGTGGATCGTCTGCTGCACGCGCGGATCGTTCAGCTCGCGCTGGCCGGCCGGGTCGCGGGCGATAAGCTTGAAGATGTCGTACTCGGTCACCTTGTGGCCGGGGCCGTTGTCGTTGATGGCAATCACGCCGGTGAACTGGTCCGGCTTGAGCTTGCTGATGGCGTCATAGACAACCGGGTCGCTTTTAAGCTGCGACTCGGAGACGAAGCCCATATCGCCGCCGTTCGGGGCGGTGTTCGGGTCTTCGGAAAAACTGGCCGCCACGGCGCCGAACTCGTCGCCGCTCTCCAGCCGGTTATGCGCCATCTCGATCTTTTTCTTCGGGTCAGGCTCGCCGGGCTTCTGCTGCGCGCCGGCCGCGGAGACCACGATGCGCGCCAGGTGATAGCGCGGCTCGATCAGGTCGAAGTCCGATTTATGCGCATTGTAGTAGTCGCGCACCTCGGCGTCGGTAATGTTGATCTTCGACTCGATCTCCTTGTTGATCAGTTTGTCGCGCGTAAGCTGCCGGCGGATGTTGCGCTTCAGTTCGTCGAGCGTGAGTCCCTGCTGCCTGAGCAGCGCGTTGAACTGGTCCTCGGTGTACGGCGCCTTGATCTCGGTCAGCTTGGCGTTCACATCTTCATCGGTAGCTGTCAGGTTCAGCCGCGCGGCGCGCTGCTGCAGGATCTCGTCGTCGATCATGCTGTGCAGGATCTGCAGACGGCGGATATCGGACGCTGCGGGATCGAGCTTCTGCTGGCTGTCGGTTTCGCTGGCCTTGTAGGCGCTTTCCAGATCCGAGCGGAGAATCTCCTTGCCATTCACCGTGGCCACTACGTCGGCCGATGGAGGCCGGTGACAGGCTGCGGCGCCTGCCAGGAAACCGAGAAGCAGAAGCAAAAGACCGGTACGTAAGGCCGTACCCCCGAACCTGGTCCCAGACGCATCTCCGGGCACATCCCTCGACGACTGTACGAGCAACGCAATCTCTCCTAAAAGGTTCCGGCCATGCAGCAGAGAACTGCGGCATGGCGCATAGCCAGGCCCAACCGGACCCCGGCTCTCAAGGATAAATCCCGAGGCGGCCCCGGGGATACCGGAATCCGGCCGAATTTCCCGATTGCGTCACTGCCCGCATCATTTGCCCGCCGTGCCGGCCGCGGCCGCAGGCTGAGGCGCCTGGGAGGCCGTCTCCGGCGGAGGCTGCTCTCCGTGGGCGCGCAGCGCGCGGTCAATGGCGGCCCACAGCTGTTCTTTGGGCACCGCGCCGTTGATCCGTTCGCCATCCACAAACAGCTCCGGCGTGCCTTCCAGGCCCAGCGCGTCAGCCTCCTTCAGCGAGGCCTTAATCTGCGTTTCGTCCTGCCTGGCCAGGCAGGCATCCAGCCTGGCGGAGTCGAGCTTGCCCAGCGTCGCCTCCTGCCGGGCGATGCGATCGAGCGCTTCGAAGCTCTTCTGCGGGTTGCGGTCCTGGCCGGTAATCTCATCGCCGTGCCCATGCAGGTAGTCCACGTAGGTCCAGTACACATCGCCGCTCTGAGCGGCGAGGCAGTTGGCATCCACGGCGGCGTGCATCGCCCAGGGATGGAGGTCCGTCAGCGGGTCGTCTTTATAAATGAAGCGAACCTGATCCTTGTAGTGCGCCAGAGTATCCGGAAACAGCTCCCGGTGCATGCGCGCGCAGTAAGGACATTCGAGATCGTCGAAGTTGATGACGGTAACGCTGGCGTTCGGGTTGCCCCGGATCGGCCGTCCGGCAATGTCGATTGCATCCGCCGGGCTTTTGGTCAGGTCCATGGTTTCCATGCGCACGAGCCTGGTGTTGTCGTCGGAGATCAGGAAGTCGAGCGTCTGCGTCTTCGATCCCCTGGCCAGGGTCACGGGCAGGGTCTTGTAGCCGGGAAACTCGCTCGGCGCGCGCGGGCCAAGGCTGAGATTCACGTCGGGCGGCAGGTCGTACTGCGAGCGGACCTGCACTTCGATCCGGCGGTCCAGATTCGCAGTCTGGT
>DATGLJ010000074.1:0-6622 GCA_035294185.1 Occallatibacter sp.
GGTCGCGCTCGAGCGCTTCGCCGTCGACGATGTCGATCAGGCGCCGGCTCCGCCGAATCGCGAACTGAAAATCGCGGCCGGGCACGTGCACTTCGAGTTCGATTACGCGGGGCTGAGCTTTATTGCGCCGCAGAAGGTGCGCTACCGCTATATGCTGCAGGGTTTCGATCACGACTGGACCGAGGCCGGCTCGCGACGCAGCGCCTACTATACGAACATTCTGCCCGGACGCTACACCTTCCGCGTACAGGCGGAGAACAACGACGGCGTCTGGAATACAAGCGGCGCAGCGCTCGGCTTCGAGCTGCGGCCGCACTTTTACCAGACGCTGTGGTTCTATGCCCTGCTTCTGGCCGCCACGGGGGCGGCGCTTTTGTTTCTCATGCGGCAGCGGCTGCACCTGGCCGAACTCGAGTTCAAAGCAGTGCTCGGCGAGCGCAGCAGGATTGCGCGCGAGATTCACGACACGCTTGCGCAGGGCTACGTGGGCATCTCGGTGCAGCTCGAAGTGCTGGCCGAGCTGCTGCGGCTGCGCAAGCTCGAGGATGCCGTTTGCCAGTTGAACCGGACGCGCGAGTATGTCCGCGAAGGGCTGGCCGATGCGCGCCGGTCGATCTGGGCGCTGCGCACGCAGGACGGCGGCGAATCTACCCTGCCGCTCAGGCTGCGGCGCATGGCCGAATCGGCCGGCGACGGGCTGGCCGCGAAGTTCAGCCTGTCTGGCGCCTATCGCGCGCTGCCTGGAAAAATGGAGAGCGAGCTGCTCCGCATAGCTCAGGAAGCGCTGCATAATGTGAAGAAACACGCCGCAGCCAGAAATGTGTCGATTCGGCTGGAGTATGGCGCCGATTCGATTGCGCTCGAAGTGCGGGACGATGGGCGCGGCGGCGCAGTCGAGCGCACGGCCGGACATTTTGGGCTGGTGGGCATGCGGGAGCGCGCGGCAGCCATGGGCGGTTCGCTGGAAATCATCAGCGAGCCGGGCGCCGGAACCACGGTCCGGCTGCGCGCGCCGGCTCCGGCCGACGTGCGGGAACGAACGGGAGAATCACGGTGAGGACCGAATCCATTCGCGTGCTGGTGGTCGAGGATCACAATGTGGTCCGCCAGGGACTGGTGGCGCTGCTCAAAGTGGTCGAGGGTCTGGAGGTGGTCGGCGAGGCCGCCGACGGCGTCGAAGCCCTGGAGCAGTTCCGGAAGTGCCGCCCGGCGGTGACACTCATCGACTTGCGGCTGCCCGGGATGAGCGGGGTCGAAGTCATCCAGCGGCTGCGCGCCGAAGATCCGCAGGCGCACTTCATCGTGCTGACCACCTACGACGGCGATGAAGACATCTACCGCGCGCTGAAAGCCGGCGCCAGGGCCTACCTGCTCAAGGGCATGACCAAGGATGAGCTGGTGGCAGCCATCCGCACCGTGCATGCCGGCCGTTCGCATATTCCTCCCGCCATTGCCGCGCGGCTGGCCGAGCGGGTGGGCGCCGAAAATCTGACCCAGCGCGAGCTTGACGTGCTCGAACAGATCGTCGAGGGAAAGAGCAACAAGGAGATCGGCGCGGCGCTCGACATTTCCGAGGCAACCGTCAAAACCCATATCAACAGCCTGCTGAGCAAGCTGGGCGTAACCGACCGCACGCAGGCTGCTACGGCAGCTATCCGGCGAGGCATCGTTCCCTTCGAAGCGCTGAAGAAACAGAACCTATGATTACCCTGAGAAGTTTGACTGCGCCGGTTCTTTGCGCAGCATTGCCGATATTCGCTCTGCCGCTGGCCGCGCAGAAATCCGCCTGGCGTCAGGCTACAGACGCCGAGCTGCAATCCGTGCTGCCCTCGCGCGCTCAGGTGGAAAACGAACGCATCGAAACCGAGATGCGGACCGCCTCGGGAATCGTGAACAGCCGCGGACAGTTTTTCGCCGGCGTGGTTCTGCTTACCGCAGGCTACTCTGCCGACGGAAAGTATTCCCACTACCTCATCGTGCAAACCCCGGTCCGGCTGGGCGGCGTTCTGCTCGATCCGGGCAGCTACGTTTTCGGATGGACGCGCGCCGGCGCACAGGATGCCCTCAACGTGCACTTCCATGTGGCGGCAACCGGCAGGCTGGTGGGTGCTGCGCGCGCGCGAAGAATCGGCGGAACGAGCCGCGTGGAAAGCCTTCACATCTGGCCGCCGGAGCAAAAAGCGATCGTGCAGATCGGCCGCTTCGGGATTCCCTACGAATTTCTCCAGGAAAATCCCCAGGAAAAGTAGCCGGCGCAGGCTATTGCATTTTCAGGTCAGGCGCAGATCGAAGAAAAGCGCTCAGGCGGCTTGTTGCAACCAAAGCCGCCGTTCGCCGCTTTTGCTCCGGCCCTGACGTCAATTCACCTCGTTCCGCGCCGGCCGCATCGGAAGAACTTCCTTCCTCTTCATCGTCAGAACAACAGCCGTGTGGTCACGGCAATCTCATGGTTGTAACTATGAAAGCTGCTGGTCGCAATCTGCTCGCCGGCTCCGGCGCACACCGCCAGGCGGCTGCCCGTTTCATGGGGTTTGACCCGACGCGCAACCAGCAGGCCGGGCGTGGCGAAGACCTGAGATTTGCCGTCGTTTGCACCTCCCTTGAAGAACGAGGAGTTGAACTCCACCTCGGGCCAGAAGTATTTTGCAACGTGCGCCTGCAGAGCCGTATTCCAGAGGATTGTCCGGCCGAGCCTGACCGTATCGGCAACCGGCAGGCTTGCGCCCAGCGTGCTCTGCACTGCAAACGGTCCAAATCCCTTGCCCAGACCGATATTCGGAGAAACCGTCGCATCGAGGCTGCCGTTCTTATAGCTGCCGGTGGGAATCGTGGATGACAGGAACGCGCTCATCATGTAGTTTCCATGCTCGGCGCCCCCGGACAAACAGCGATACTTCAGCACGAACGACATATCGCCCGCTCCGTTGGCGACGGTGGGGGCGCTGTGAACAAAATAGGGCGGCAGATTGATGTCCAGCTCGGTATTGGCGGCGGGAATCAGATTCAGACCCTTGCCGCCGTCGATATTCCAGGTCGTAGTCAGGTTGGGCGCAGTCTGACGGATAAAATCGGCCCTTGCCACCTGGATCAGGCCCACGTATGTGGTGATCAGCGGCGGCGGCCATGCCGGCTGTTTTGCCTGGGTCGCGCTGGCGCGCTGCTCCCAATGGGTTGTGAAGCTCTGCTGTGCGATGAGCGGCGCAGAAAGAGTGAGAGCCGTAACCAGCAGCGTCAGGTTGGTTCGCATTTCGACCTCGCCTTGAAAAAATAGCAGTGAATTATCCCGCAGAGTAGCAAGCCTGAAAATGTGAAACAACCAACTTTCGGTTGAGGAAGCGCGCAATTTAGCCCTTCATTGCGCCCTTGGCCGTGCCCGCCGTCCGGAGATGCGCTTTCCCGGGCCGCTTTTCGTACATACAATGGACGCGTCGATTCTTTGTGTTTCCGGAGGAACTATTTTGCTGCGGGACCGCAGTCTTTTCGCCAGCCTTCTGGCATTCATCCTGCTTCTTCCTTCTGCGCAACACGCCCAGCAGCAGATCCCCGGGCCGCAGCCAGGCGCCACCGGCGGAATAGCCACGGGAGTAGCTGCCGCTCCGGTCTACGACGATCAGAAGCGGCCCATCACGGCCGGAGGATTCGTGGATCATGGACCGGTCGTCTTCGAGGACATCACCGCGCAGGCGGGCCTTTCCGGCTGGCGTCACAGGATGGGGTCGCCCGAGAAGAACTTCATCGTCGAGACCAACGGCTCGGGCGTGTGCCTGATCGATTACGACAACGACGGCTGGCTGGATATCTACCTGGTCAACGGCTCGACCTTCGACGCTCTGGACGGCAAGGAAGAGCCGCCGCATGCGGCCCTGTTTCATAACAACCATGACGGCACATTTACCGATGTCTCCGCGAAGGCCGGCGTGACCAACGACCGCTGGGGCTATGGCTGCTCGGTCGCCGACTACGACAACGACGGCTGGCCCGATCTTTTCGTGGGCAACTACGGCAGGAACCGGCTCTACCACAACAATCACGACGGCACGTTTACCGACGTGGCCGAAAAGGCCGGCGTACAACTGGGCAACTGGTCGACCGGCTCGGCCTGGGGCGATTACGACGGAGACGGCCTGCTCGATCTGTACGTTGCCGGCTACGTTCACTTCGACCGCAACAACCTGCCCATCGCCGGATCAAAGGCCATGAATTACGCCTTCTGCCAGTATCGCGGCGCTGCGGTCAACTGCGGACCGCGAGGATTGACCGGCGAGCCCGACCATCTGTTTCACAACAACGGCGACGGCACCTTTACCGACGTCACCGCCAAGGCCGGCGTTGCGGACAAGCAGGCATACTACGGCTTCACGGCCATCTTCATCTCGCTCGGCGGCAATGGCCGCCCCGACCTGGTGGTGGGCAACGACTCGGAACCCAACTACCTCTATGTGAACAAAGGCGACGGCACATTCGACGACCAGAGCTATCTCTCCGGATTTGCGCTCAACGACGACGGACGCGAAATCGCTTCCATGGGAATTGCCGCCGGAGACTACGAAAACAACGGGCTGGTGGACTTCTTCGTCACCGACTTTGGCGACGATTACAAGGTTCTTTTTCACAACGACGGCAACGACAGCTTTTCCGACGTAAGCTACAAGGCGGGCGTCGCATCCGTTACCGTCCCCTTCGTCGGCTGGGGAGATGCTTTCCTGGACTACGACAACGACGGCTGGCTCGATCTGTTCATGGTCAATGGCCACGTTTATCCGCAGGTGGACAGCCAGCAATGGGGCACGTCGTTCGCCGAGCGGCCGCTTTTGTTTCACAATGTTCCGGATCCGTCCGGCAAAGGCCGTAAATTCGCCTATGTTCCGCCGGTTAAAGGCACAGGACTGGCCGACGTGATCCCCGCGCGTGGAGCCGCGTTCGGCGACCTGTTCAACGACGGCAAGATCGACGTGGTGATCAATCCCATCGACGGCCCGCCCGTATTGCTGCGCAACGTGTACCCCGACCACCATCACTGGGTCGAGATCGGCCTTGTCGGCGGCCCCAGAAGCCCGCGCGACGCCACCTGCGCCACGGTGTACCTGAAGGCCAACGGCATGCGCCAGCGCCAGGACGTGCTGGCCAGCGGCAGCTATATCTCCGCCAACGACCGGCGGCTCCATTTCGGCCTGGGCGACGCCACCGACGCCGGCTCGGCGGAGATTCACTGGCCTTCAGGAGCCGTCGAAACAGTCCGGCTCCCTGCGCCGGATCGCATCTACACCATCGCGGAAGGCAAGGGCATCGTCCGCGCGACGCCAGGCGCTGTCGAAACCGCGCAGGGACGGAAGTAGGATAGCCGCGCGCTTCCAGGTGCGCGCCGTCCGCATCGTCCGTTGCCCTGCGCACATGCCTGCTGCGGTCCATCATGCTCTGGCCGCTCACTGCCCGATAGATAGCCTCCGGCCCGCTCTAGTAGACTCAACGGCAGCATGGTTGTCCGCCTTTGCATCTCCCCGCTCCGCCGGAACTGCGGCTTCATTGCCCTTTTTCTCCCCGCCGTGCTCGCCTGTTTGCTCCAGCCTCGCCCGGCGTGCGCACAGGGCACGCACCTGTGGACGCAATCCACGATCGACGACTTCGAGAAAGGCACGCCGCAGGGCGTAGCCATCGCCAGCGACGGCCATCTGCGCCAGGGGCCTGGACTGACGGGCATCGTCACCACGCCGTCGACCTTCGTCTGGTCGGTGGCGGCCGATAAAAACGGCATCGCGTACCTCGGGACAGGCTCGCCCGCCACGGTGCTGCGCGTGGGCAGGGACGGCAAGCCGTTCACGCTCTTCAGGACCAAGGATGTGACGGTGCAGGTGGTGCGCCTGGGCCCCGACGGCTCGTTATACGCAGCCACGCTGCCCAGCGGCAAAGTCTACAAGCTCGATCCGGGCGCGGCGGAAACCAAAGACGACTCAACCGCAACGCTGGTCTTCGACGCAGACAAGCTGGATGGCGCGCAGAGCCAAACCGCCGCTTCGACTCAAGGCAAAGATGGCGAGGCAAAATCCTCTCGCGGCACGCAGGACGGCGGAAAATCCGGCGAACAACCGCACTACATCTGGGATCTGACCTTCGACCCGCAGGGCCGGCTTTACATCGCCGCAGGCGGCCCCGGCGCGGTCTATCGCGTCGACCCGAAGCATCCGGAACAACAGCCCGAAACCTTTTTCAAATCCGACGAAGCGCACATCCGCTCGCTCGCCTGGGACAGCAAAGGAAACCTCATCGCCGGCTCAGACGGCGCCGGCCTGGTCTACCGCATCAGCCCCGAAGGCAAAGGCTACGTGCTCTTCGATTCGCCGAGGCGCGAGGTCACTTCACTGGCCGTGGGCGCCGATGGCGCCATCTACGCCGCCTGCGTCGGGGACAAGGAGCACAATCCGCTGCCTCCTTTGCCCGTGCAGGGGGCAAGCTCGATCACCATCACCATCGTGCAGCCCGGCTCCCTGCAGGCTGCCGCCAACGCCAGCACCTCTGTACCGGAAGGAACCGAAATTTACGCGCTCGCCCCAGACCAGGCGCCGCGCCTGCTATGGGCCGATAAGGACGACATCGTCTACGCGCTGCTGGCCAGTCCATTTCCGGA
>DATGLJ010000075.1:0-9128 GCA_035294185.1 Occallatibacter sp.
CGGCAATCCGGCGAAGAACAGCGCGACGGCATGACCTTCCGGTCGTTCACCATCACCTATCCCGGCCGCCGCCTGCGGCTCACGACCTACACGATGCCCGACGGCAAGCTGGAACAATATCTGGTCGCTCCGATGGACTGATCCCTGTCACGATTCGCGGCGTTCAGGGCGCCGGCGGGATAACGATCGAGACGGTCCTCGCGATCTTTTTCGTTCTCCCACTGGCGGCGCTGTTCCCGTTCCTGCCGCGCCTGGCGTCCGTCGCTCATCACCATGCTCCTGGCTTCAGTTCTGCCGGGAGAAGTCTGAAGATCCGGAGGCAGGCCGGGAATTCCGGAGCAGGTGTGGCGACAGGGAAGGGCAGGGGCTTCAGCCCGTACATCAAACGCTTAAGAACGATCGGGGCTTCAGTCCCTGCGGGAATGCGTAGCCCGACCAGGCGATCACAATCCCCCAAAGCCCCGCCGCGCACAGCGCTCCGGTAAACTTGATACTGGAACTATGTTTGAGAACCTTACAGACAAACTGCAGCGCGTCTTCAAGAATCTTCGCGGCGAGGGCCAGCTCACCGAAGAGAATATCGCCGAAGCCCTGCGCGAAATCCGCGTTGCCCTGCTCGAAGCCGACGTCAACCTCAACGTTGTGCGCGAGCTGATCGATCACATCCGCGCCAAAGCGCTGGGCGCCGAAGTGATGACCGCCCTTTCGCCCTCCGAGCAGGTCGTCAAGATCGTCCGCGACGAGCTGGTGGCGCTGCTCGGCAAAGACACCGCGCGCTTCAACTTCGCCTCCCGGCCGCCGACCGTCATTCTCATGGCCGGCCTGCAAGGCTCCGGCAAGACCACCACCAGCGGGAAGCTGGCCGCATGGCTCAAAAAGGGCGGCCATCGCCCCATGCTCGTCTCGGTCGACGTTTACCGCCCTGCGGCGCGCGAGCAGTTGAAAGTCGTCGCCAGGCAGGTGGAAGCGCGTCTCTACGAAGGCGATGCCAAAGGCGAAGCCGCCGGCACGCCGCTCGTTGAGCGCCTGGCAAAGGAAGCCAGGCGCGAAGCCGTCATCATGGGCTGCGACACGCTCATCGTCGACACCGCCGGCCGCCTGCACGTGGACGACGAGCTGATGGGCGAGATGGAGAGCCTCAAGAAGCTCCTCGCCCCGCAGGAGATTCTCTTCGTAGCCGACTCCATGACCGGACAGGACGCGGTGAACTCCGCGCAGCAGTTTCATGCTCGCCTTGGACTGACCGGAGTGATCCTGACAAAGATGGACGGCGATGCCCGCGGCGGCGCGGCGCTGTCGATCCGCCATGTAACCGGCCAGCCCATCAAGTTCATCGGCACCGGCGAAAAGCCGGACGCCTTCGAGCCGTTTCATCCCGACCGCATCGTCAGCCGCATTCTCGGCATGGGCGACATACTCTCGCTCATCGAAAAAGCCGAAGAAAAGCTCGACCGGCGCAAGAGCGAAGAGTTCGCCAGGAAGGCCCTGCTCGGCGACGGCTTCACGCTCGAGGACTTCCGCGACCAGTTGAAGCAGATCAGGAAGCTCGGCTCCATGGAGTCGATCCTCAAGATGCTGCCCTCGGTCGGCCCATTCGCCGGCCTGCAGCAGGCCTCAAGCCAGATCGACGAAAAGCAGTTCACCCGTGTCGAGGCGATCATCAACTCCATGACGCCCAAAGAGCGGCAGAACCACGAGATCATCTCCGGCTCGCGCCGCAAGCGCATCGCCGCCGGCTCGGGCACGACGGTGCAGGACGTGAACCAGCTCCTGCGCCAGTACGCGCAGATGAGCAAGATGTTCAGGCAGATGGGCAAAGGCGGCGGGCTGGCGAAGGCGATGCTGCGCGGGGGAATGGGCGCGCTGGGCGCAAGGCAGCGGTTCGGAAGGTAGCGCCTGCCGGCCCGCACGGCGCCATCCGATACGCAGCAAAGGATCTGCAATTGCAGGCTGAAAGAGACAGCGCAGTGACAATCCTCCAGGACCAGCTCGACGAAATCACCGCCAACACGCGCAGGCTGGTGCAGCCCGAGCGCATGGCTCCGGCCGAGCGCGCCATCGAGGAGCTGTTCGCCTCGGGCATCGAGAACCGGATTCTGCCCGTAGGCGCCACGGCGCCCGAGTTCGCGCTCAAGGATGCCGCAGGCCGCCTCGTCCGCTCGGCCGACCTGCTCGCGCTCGGCCCTCTGGCCGTCAAGTTCTACCGCGGCCGCTGGTGCCCGTACTGCACCACCGAACTCGAAGCCTGGCGCGACCTGTACCCCCGCCTGCGCGAGGCCGGAGCGCTCATGGTCGCCGTCAGCCCGCAGACCGCCCGCCAGGCCGACTTCATGGCCGGCCAGCACAGCCTGCCCTTTCCCATGCTTGCCGACCCCGGCTGCACCCTCGCCGCACAGTTCGGCCTCGCCTTCACCGTTCCCGACTACCTGCGCGACTACTACCGCTCGATCCTGGTGAACATCCCCTTCGTAAACGGCGACCAGAGCTGGCTGCTCCCCCTGCCCGCGACCTACGTCCTCGACCAAAACAGCAAAGTCCTCTTCGCCGAAGCGCACGCCGACTTCCGCGTCCGTCCCGAGCCGGAGGAAGCGCTGGCAGCAGCAATCGCCGCCGTCAGGCGATGACCTGCGGGCTGGGAAAGCAGCAACAACCGAAACGAAATAAAGTTCTCAGAAGCCAGCTATGCGTCAGCCGGATTCCCGGCCCGGACTGTCTTTTCCTGCCCCGGAACTTGCACCGTCATCAACGCCAGCCGGGCGGCACGCAACCTTCCTCATCCTCCTGCCCCGCATCCCACGATAGGTCAACGCAGAGATGGGTTGCCGTCCGGAAAGCTGCATCCCGATTAAGGCATTCCGCATCAGATAAGTTGACAATATCTGACTCAATCTGGCATGCTAGCCAGCGTCAGGACACTTCTAAAGGCAGGATTTAAACCATGGCAAAGATTATCGGCATCGACCTGGGCACCACCAACTCGTGCGTGGCTGTACTCGAAGGCGGCGAACCAAAAGTCATTCCGAATGAAGAAGGTGGCCGCACGACTCCGTCGGTTGTCGGCTTTACCAAGAGCGGTGAGCGGCTGGTGGGTCAGGTGGCCAAGCGCCAGGCCATTACCAACC
This sequence comes from Occallatibacter sp., assembly GCA_035294185.1. Classification (GTDB taxonomy): domain Bacteria; phylum Acidobacteriota; class Terriglobia; order Terriglobales; family Acidobacteriaceae; genus Telmatobacter. The sequence continues at coordinate 3,123 of DATGLJ010000075.1, forward strand.
CGGAGAACACCATCTTCTCGATCAAGCGCTTCATGGGCCGCCGCTACGACGAAGTAACGGACGAGATGAAGATGGTCCCCTACAAGGTGGTCAAGCAGGGCGACCATGTGGCCGTGGTGGCGCAGGGCAGGGAGTACACGCCGCCGGAGGTCTCGGCCATGATCCTGCAGAAGATGAAGAAGGCGGCCGAGGCTTACCTGGGCGAGACGGTGAGCGAAGCCGTCATCACGGTGCCGGCTTACTTCAACGATGCGCAGCGGCAGGCGACCAAGGATGCGGGCAAGATTGCCGGTCTGGAGGTAAAGCGCATTGTCAACGAGCCCACGGCGGCGGCGCTGGCCTATGGGCTCGACAAGAAGAAGGATGAGACGATCGCCGTCTACGACTTCGGCGGCGGCACCTTCGACATCTCCATCCTCGAAGTCGGCGAGGGCGTCATCGAGGTGAAGTCGACCAACGGCGACACGCACCTGGGCGGCGACAATATCGACCAGCGCATCGTGGACTGGCTGATTGCCGAGTTCAAGAGCGACGAGGGCCTGGACCTGACCTCGAAGGGCAACGAGATGGCGCTGCAGCGGCTGAAAGACGCAGCCGAAAAGGCCAAGATCGAGCTCTCGACCACGCTCGAAACCGAGATCAACCTGCCTTTCATCACGGCCGATGCGAGCGGCCCGAAGCATCTGGTGCGCAAGCTGACGCGCGCCAAGCTCGAGCAGATGGTCGACGACCTCATCCAGCGCTCGGTAGAGCCCTGCAAGAAGGCGATGGCCGATGCGGGGGTAACCGCCAAGGACATCGACGAGGTAGTGCTGGTTGGCGGCCAGACCCGCATGCCCAAGATCCAGGAGCTGGTCAAGACGCTCTTCGGCAAGGAGCCGCATCGCGGCGTCAACCCGGACGAAGTGGTCGCCGTGGGCGCGGCGGTGCAGGCGGGCGTGCTGGCCGGCGAGGTCAAGGACCTGCTTCTGCTGGACGTGACGCCGCTGACCCTGTCGATTGAAACCCTGGGCGGCGTGGCCACGCCGATGATTCCGCGCAATACGACCATCCCGACGAAGAAGACCGAAATCTTCTCGACGGCGGCCGACAACCAGACCGAAGTAGAGGTCCACGTGCTGCAGGGCGAGCGGCCCATGGCGGCGCAGAACCGGACGCTCGGCAAGTTCAAGCTGGGCGGCATCATGCCGGCGCCGCGCGGCGTTCCGCAGATCGAGGTGACGTTCGACATCGACGCCAACGGCATCCTCAATGTGACGGCCAAGGACAACGCCACGGGCAAGGACACGCGCATCACGATTACGTCGAGTTCCGGCCTTTCCAAAGAAGAGGTGGAAAAAATGGCCAAAGAGGCCGAGGCCCACGCCAGCGAGGACAAGGAGAAGCGCGAAGAGATCGAAGCGCGCAACCAGCTCGACGGCATGGTCTACAACATCGAAAAGATGCTGAAGGAAGCTGGCGAAAAGGTGCAGGCAGCCGATAAGACCGAAGTCGAGTCTGCGCTGGCCGACGCCAAGAAGACGCTGTCGGGCGGCAGCTCGACCAAGGAGATGCGCGACGCCTACGAAAAGCTCACCCAGGCCAGCCACAAACTGGCCGAGGCGCTCTACAAGGCGAACGCTGCTGCTGCGCAGAGCGCTCCGCCGGATGGAAGCACGGGTGGAGCGGCGGCCGGCGAACAGAAGAAGGACGAAGGCGTGATCGACGCCGAGTACGTGGACGTGGACGAGAAGAAGTAGGACCGGCCGTCGAAACAGGACTGGCCATTCAGGCAGCACCGCCCTCCGGGCGGAAAACTTCGGGGTGAGCGGCACAGTCGTTCACCCCGCTTTGATTAGGCGGGGAGCTGTTCCCTTCCAGCTTGTACATACCATGACAGTGTGGAGTGTCTGGATATGAACGTTGTCAGAACCGGAACTCTGATCGGGTACGACGCCGACAGCGGGACAAATCTCTTTACCCACTCGAACAGGCCCGTCTCACGATCTGACAACCGAAGCGCCCTGCCTATTGCCCGGGATATTTTCCATGTGAACGGAAATCGATATCGGGCTGTGGGTGTCCGCGTTGGCAGCACGGCAACGAACTATGAAATCGATGTGCGCGAGGAACCTGATTCATAATCGCTTCGAGGAAGCGAAGCCAAGGGAGAAACAGTAAAAGCTCTTTAGCCGGGATAACCGGCCAGACGGACTCGATTGCACGGAAACTTACATGGCCACCACCACCCACAAGGACTACTACGCCACGCTCGGCGTAAAAAAGACGGCGACGCAGGAGGAGATTCGCAAGGCCTTCCGCAAGGCGGCGCGCAAGTATCACCCTGACGTAAACCCGGGCGACAAGAGGGCCGAGGAGAAGTTCAAGGAGATCTCCGAGGCCCACGACATTCTGAGCGACGAGAAGAAGCGCCGGATTTACGACCAGCTTGGCTTCTATTCGGATCAGATTGACCCGGCGCAGGCCGAGGCCTATGCGCGGCAGCAGAGCGGGGGTCCGGGCTACGGCCGCGGCGGGCGCGTCGATTTCGAGGGCTTCGACTTCTCCGGATTCGGCGGCTTTGGCGGCCAGCAGGGTTCGGAGGCCGGCGGCTCCGGGTGGAGCAGCTTCCGCGACATTTTTTCGGGTATCTTTTCCGGCGCTCAGCAGGAGCGCAGGCCGCGCGGCCCGCAGCCCGGCGCCGATCTCGAATACCAGGCCACGGTCGACTTCTGGACCGCGATTCACGGCGGCCAGACGCGCATCCAGGTGAACCGGCAGGTGGCGTGCCCGACCTGCCACGGCCAGGCGCATACCGGCGGTCCCATGCCCTGCCCGGAGTGCAACGGCAGCGGCCAGGTAACGCAGATGGGTGGCCGCATGAAGTTCAACATTCCCTGCCCGCGCTGCAACGGCGCCGGCCGCATTGCCCATGCCTGCCCTGCATGCCATGGCGAAGGCACGGTGCTCCGCGCCGAGACGGTCGAGTTTCGCATCAAGCCGGGCACGCGCGACGGCCAGCGCATCCGCCTGCAGGGCAAAGGCAACGCCGGCGTGAACGGAGGCCCTCCGGGCGATCTGTTCCTGATCGTTCGCACCGGCTCGCATCCGGTCTTTCAGCGCGTGGGCGACGACATTCACCTCACCGTGCCGGTGACGGTGCCCGAGGCCTCGCTGGGCGCGAAGGTTGAAGTGCCGACCATCGATGGGCGCGCCCAGCTCAAGATTCCGCCGGGCACGCAGAGCGGCCAGAAACTGCGCCTGCGCGAGCGGGGCGTCGAGAATGCGCAGCACCCGGGCCAGCGCGGCGATCAGATTGTCACAATCGAGGTAGCCGTCCCCCATTTGCAGGACGAGCGCAGCCGCGAAATCATGCGCGAGCTTGCCAGGCTCAACCCGCAGGACCCGCGCAAGGCGCTGTTCGAAAAACTGTAACCATGGCGGCGCGGGAATCCGCCGCCGCTTCGCAAAATCCATGAGGTAAGCCGGTTTGGAAAAACTCCCATGACCGCGAAACGCAAATCCAAAGGCGCTTACATGATCTCGGCCGTGGCCGAGATGTACGAGATTCACCCGCAGACTCTGCGGCTCTACGAGCGCGAGGGCCTGCTCAAGCCCTCGCGCACCGAGGGCAACACGCGTCTCTATACCGATGAAGACCTGGAGCGCCTGGAGTTCATCCTGAATCTCGCGCGCGACCTCGGGGTGAACATCGCCGGCATCGCCATCATCCTGCAGATGCGCGAGCGCATGGAGGAGATGAACCGGCAGATGCAGAACTTCGTCGACTATGTGCGCTCGGAGATGCTCACGCGCTTCCAGCAGGCCGCGCCGAACTCCGGCTCAGCCCTTGTGCCGCTCGGCCGGCCGGCCGCCGCGCAGCGCCCCGCGCCGCCGCGCAAGATCTAGCCCCCGGGGCTGCCAGCCACAGCTCTTCGACCGCGGGGCAGAGCCCCGGCCCCGGGTATGCTGGAACCAGCATGTCCTTCGCTCTTCTTGGCCTGGCAATCTTCGGGATTTTTACCTCCACCGTCTTTGCCGGAATGGTTCTGTGGGCCGTTCCGCACTACCTCGGCGAGCGCCGCGCCGCCGAGGCGCAGCTCGCGCTCCGGCCGGGCTTTGCGCCGCCGCTCACGCTGCTCAAGCCGCTCGCCGGCTCCGAGCCCGGCCTCGAAGAGCACCTGGCCAGCTTCTTCCGGCAGGATTACCCCGGCTACGAAATCCTCTTCTGCGCGCGCGAGGCCGACGACCCAGGCCTGGCGATCGCCCGGCGCGTCGCCGCGCGATTTCCCGGGATCCCCGCGAAGTTTCTTTCGACCGGCGGCCAGCCCGCCTATATCAACGCCAAAGTCGCCTCCCTGGAGCTGATGGAGGCCAACGCAGCGCACGACATCCTGGTCATCAGCGACAGCGACGTGCGGGTCGAGCCCGGCTACCTGCGCGCCGTCGCTCTGCCATTCGCCGATCCGAAGGTCGGCGGCGTTACCTGCCCCTACCGCGGCGTTGCTGCCGGGGGCGGTCTATGGGCGCGGCTCGAGGCCGTCGGCATGAGCGTCGAAATGACGGCGGGCGTGCTGGCTGCGCGCCTCACCGAGGGCATGCGCTTCGTTCTCGGCCCCACCATGGCCTTCCGCCGCCAGACCATCCGGCGGCTCGGCGGCTTCCGCGTTGCCGCCGACTACTGCGCCGACGACTTCGTGCTCGGCAATGAGACCTGGAAGCTCGGAGAAACCGTCGTTCTCAGCCACCACGCAATCGATCACGTCGTTCTCAACTCCAGCTTCGTCTCCTCCATGAAACACCAGGCCCGCTGGATGAAGTCCACTCGCTTTTCGCGGCCCAAGGGCCACTTCGGCACCGTGCTCAGCTTCAGCGTGCCGTTCGGATTGCTCGCGCTCGCTGCAGGCTTCGGCGTGGGCGATCCTCTGCTCGGCGCGGCGCTTTTTGCGTTCAGCATCGCCACGCGCCTGGCGCTTTCGATCGGCGTCGGCCGCCTCGTCGTGCGCGATTCGAGCTGGTTCGACCTGCTGTTGCTTTATCCCATCCGCGACCTGATGGGCTTCGGCTTCTGGGCCGCCAGCTACATGAGCCGCAGAATTCTCTGGCGCGGCCGGGTTTACGAGCTGCTGCCTGGCGGCAGAATGCGCGCCGCAGAGTGAACCCGGCCGCCAGGTAACCAATTTCGACCCATCTTTAGGTTACTTTGGGCACTCTCCGGTTACCTCCCCGTAATAGGGGAAAACCCACCCTCATCTTGCCCCCGGGAGCCATCCATACGATTCTGGAGTTGCCACATTCACTACCGGATTTTCGATCGGCGGAGTGAAGCTGCGCAGGATGTTTTGCAGCTCTTTCCCTCACTTTTCGGACCGCCGATTCTCGCAAATTTTGCTTGTGATGTTCGATGCCGCCCGCTCCGCGGCCACGGGGAGTCTGCGTGCGCGAGAGCGAGACCGTTCTGTAACGATGCAGGACCTGAACTCAGGATCATCGGGGGGATTATGACGCTTATCTCGACGCAACATATACCATTAGCTAATGCTTACCTCTGCGAGGACTGTCACTGCGTGGGAAATTGCTCAGAGCACTGCCCGGCCTGTGCATCTGCCGCTCTGATGGGGCTGGCTGGCGTTCTGAACCGCAAGCAGCCGGAAGAGAAGACGCAGGTTGGGTATTCCTGGAAAAGCGCAGCTTTTTTTCACCAGGACCGCAACAGAATGACGGCATAAGTGTCAGGAGATAAGTAAACCGGCTAGACAGTCGCGCAACAAATCACTGAAAAAAGCCGGCGATGCGGCGCACTGCGCAGTTTTCTGCGGAGCCGGATCGGCGTCGGCTAAGGTATTGCAGCTTTGCCTGGTTTCATCTTGCGAGCGCATGCAGGCGCTCTTTTCGTCCCAATTCAAAATTCCTCCAGTTCTACGGAAGGCTCGATGGCAAGTTCAGGTTTCTGGGAACGCGTGCAGGATGTATCGGGTCAGGGGAGGCCTGAGTCTTCTTCGGCTGGGTTATCCGATCCTGGGCCGA
>DATGLJ010000076.1:0-10098 GCA_035294185.1 Occallatibacter sp.
AATAAAAATCAGCGCCGTCCGGGACTTGGAAACCGTGCCCGTCAGCTTGCGCAGCGCCTGCGACATGAGCCGCGCCTGCAGACCCACATGGCTGTCGCCCATCTCGCCGTCCAGCTCCGCCTTCGGCACCAGAGCCGCCACCGAGTCCACCACCAGCACGTCGATTGCGCCCGAGCGGACCAGCGCCTCGGTAATCTCGAGGGCCTGCTCGCCGGAGTCCGGCTGCGAAACCAGGAGGTTATCGGTATCCACGCCAAGCTTCTTCGCATAGGCCGGATCGAGCGCGTGCTCGGCATCGACAAAGGCCGCCATGCCGCCGGCTCGCTGCGCCTCAGCGATCACCTGCAGTGTAATCGTCGTCTTGCCCGACGACTCCGGCCCGAAGATCTCGGTCACGCGGCCGCGCGGCACTCCGCCCACCCCCAGGGCCGCGTCAAAGCTGATCGATCCGGTCGAAATTACGGAGATCGGCATCAGCGCCTCACGGCTGCCCAACCGTACAATGGACCCCTTCCCGAACTGCTTTTCGATCTGTGCAAGGGCAAGTTCCACCGCTTTGGCGCGGTCATCGACGATAGCCATGAGACTCCCCAAAATGCTCGCCCCGCGCTCTGCCGATCATCATGAGGCAGAAAACGGAGGGCTTAAATTGGATTTCGAAGGGATTGTAGCAGGGTAAGACCGGTGAAAAACAGGAAAAAAAGGCGAAAAAAGAGGGAAGGGTTGCGGGGGAAACACGTAGCCGTCACCAATGCGAATATCGATGCCTGTAAATTTAAACCGCATCAACAATAAAGCCATGTAAATAAAAGAGTTGACGCACAATTCTATTATCAGGACCATAATTACGATCGATGATGAGGCCTGCGCGATATTCACCATTCCGCTCTTACGGGATGGTTCAACGATGAAGGCTCCAGGAACTGGGGCGTCTGCGCTTTCACATAGGCAGGCTTCCTGCGCGTCGTAACCCGTCCTGCAATCGGCGCTCTGTCCATGGAGGAGGCTACCGAGATACTGCGACGCCACGCATCTCATCCGGGGTACCGATTCTGGCCCACTTCTGCACCGTGGTTCAGCCTGGCTGCTCCGTTCGAGAACAGGATTTACGGGCACCGGCAAATTACCGATGCCTGTCTGCTCGGACTGGCGGTGAAAGAAGGCGGTGTACTGGTCACACTGAATAAGGCAATTCGGCATCTGGCCGGAGCTGAGAACGAGCGAAACGTTCTCGTGCTTCAATAGGCGCAGGCCTCATACCGTATAGGCCCCGATCCGCTGCTCCCGCGCCGTCAGCGCGTCGCAGGCCCGGTCCAGCGCTTCGTACTCTCTGTCATGCTCCCTGCGGAAGGCGCGGAAATCCTCTTCGCTCGCCCAGCGGTCGATGGTCAGATAGCAGCCGGGAATATAGGCGTCGCGCAGCAGCTCGGTGCCCTTGTAATGGGGCGAAGTCCGAAAGAGCTTAGCCCAGGAGCCGTCCGGGCCATAGGCAGCTTCGAAGGCGGCGATTTTCTCTTCGGCGACCTCGAACTGCCAGACAATCACAAACATCGGCCAACCTCAATCCTGCCTGTATAGTAGCTTACTTCTGCGGCGGCTCCTGCCGGGCGCAGTCCGCTGCGGTCCACGGTGCGCCGATGCGGGCGGAAGCCGGCGCGGAGACGCGGCATGAGGCGGCCCGTTCTGTCCCGAGAGATGGGACCGCGTCTTTGTTTGCGGGTGCATACTTAAGAATGAGCAATCGCCGCCGTGTTGAGTCTTCTGGTTCTCCCGAAAAGATCAAGGACCGCAGGGACCGGCAAGGGTAAATCGATAATCGCCGCAGCTCTCAGGCAGCGGCCGTTTTTCGAGGCCCATGTTTTAGCTTGAGACCGGGTCTTGGCCAGCCAGCAGGTTTTAGAGAGCATCAGGGCGGATGGCGACGTTTTATCGACCCGGCAAATGAGCCATCGAGAGAGGAATTTATGAAAGCTGCCGCTCGCTATCCAGGCATCCGAGTTACCGCCAACGGCAATCAGCTCGTCTCCTATCACACTGAGACGCGCATCGCCGATGCCGGCGTGTTTTACCCGATTACGCCCTCAACCGAGGGCGGCGAGCTGTTCCAGCAGGCCTTTGCGGAAGGCAAGCTGAACGTCTTCGGCGGCAATACTCTGGCCATTGAAACCGAGGGCGAACATGCGGCCCAGGGCGGCGCCATCGCCCACTCGGTCTGCGGCAAGCGCGTTGTAAACTTCACCTCCGGCCAGGGCGTGGTTTACGGCGTCGAGCAGTATTATCACGCGCCCGGCAAAGGCTCCACGATGGTGCTCGAAGTGGGCGCCCGCGCGCTCACCAAGCACGCCCTCAACGTGCACTGCGGCCACGACGATGTCTACGGCGCGCTCGACACCGGCTGGATCATGCTCTTCGGCAAGGACGCGCAGCAGACCGCCGACCAGGCGCTCATTCTGCGCCGCGTCACCGAGCTTTCGCTCACGCCGGGCATGAACATCATGGACGGCTTCCTGACCACGCACCTCGAGCGCACCTTCTATAAGCACGAGTCGGAGCTGATCCGCGAGTATCTCGGCGCGCCCGACGACATTATCGAGTGCCCCACGGAGGCGCAGCGCGCGCTCTTCGGCCCCACGCGCCGCCGCGTGCCCAAGATGATGGACCTCGCCAACCCCATCCTGCTGGGTCCGGTCCAGAATCAGGAACACTACATGCAGGGCGTCGTGGCGCGGCGCAACAACTTTACCGAGCCGATTCTGGGCTTCCTCGAAGAGGCCTACGAGAAATTCGCCGAGCTTACCGGCCGCCGCTACGGGCTGGTCAGCGAATACAAGACCGAGGACGCCGAGACTGTCTTCGTTTCGCTCGGCTCGGCAGCGGAAAACATCGAAGCTGCGGTCGACTACCTGCGCGCCACGCGCCGGGCCTCGGTCGGCTCAATCCATATCAACGTCATCCGCCCGTTCCCCGAGGCAGCCATCGTCAAGGCCCTCAGGGGCAAGAAGAACGTTATTATTCTCGAGCGCACCGACGAAGCCATGGCCGGCGACAACCCCATGGGCCGCGACATTCGCACCGCCTTCTCGAAAGCGGTGCAGGGAACCGACGGCCTGCCCCGGGTTGAGCTGGCCGAGGTGCCGCGGTTCTTTAACGGCAGCTATGGCCTCGGCTCGCGCGACTTCCGCCCCGAGCACATCATCGGCGCATGGGAGTACGCCGCCGCCGGCCGCGCCCGCAAGGACGGCAAAACCGCGGCCCAGGGCGTGAACTTCTTCGTTCTCGGCATCGACCATCCCTATGCGGTCATCGCCGACGAAACGCCCTCGCTGCTGCCCGAGGGCGCAGTCGCCGTGCGCTTCCACTCCATCGGCGGCTGGGGCGCCATTACGACCGGCAAAAACCTCGGCGCCATCCTCGGCGACCTGAACGATCTGCTCTTCGAGCGCGATCACGTCGTCGACGAGCTGGGCAATCCCAAGGAAATCATCCACGTCAGCGCCAACCCGAAGTACGGCTCGGAGAAGAAGGGCGCGCCTACCAGCTACTTCATGGTCGCGGCCAAAGAGCGCATCCGCGTCAACTGCGATCTGCGCCATGTCACCTGCGTGCTCTGCTGCGATCCCAAGGCGTTCACCCATTGCAATCCCCTCGATGGCATTCAGGAGGGCGGCTCGCTTGTGTGGGAGTCCGACGTGGACGGCGAACGCGCCTGGCAGAACCTGCCGCTGTGGGCGCGCAAGCAGATTATCGAGAAAAAGATTCGCGTCTTCACGCTGCCCGGCTTTGACATTGCCCGCAAGGCCACCGATCGCGCCGATCTGCAGCTTCGCATGCAGGGCAACGCCTTCCTCGGCGCTTTCTTTGCCGTCAGCACGCTGCTGCAGGACTTCGGCATCACCCAGGAGCAGTTCCGCGATGTCGTCCACAAGCAGTACGTCAAGAAGTTCGGCAAGCAGGGCGAAGCCGTCGTGCAGTCGAACATGGAAGTCATGCTGCAGGGCTTCGAGCGCGTCAAGGAAATCGAGATTGGGGAGATGACCGCGCCCGACCGCTCCAGCCTGCGCGGCGAAGCGCTGCTGCCCATCCTCGAACCGGTGCCGGCGCTTGCAGAGGGCAGTTCCTGCTCCACCGGCTGCGGCTCCGGCGTTCGCTCCGTCCCCAGGCCGGCTGAGCAGGCTGCGCGCGCGCCCATCGCTTCGATCGCAGCCTTCGACGCCGAGTTCCGCTCGCATCTGGGCTACAATCAGCCGGCCACGCCGCTCTCGGCCATGGGCGTCATCGCCGCCGCCACCGGCGACACCGCATCCAAGTACGTCGCCCGCCGCGAAACGCCGCTCTACATCCCCGAGAACTGCACGCAGTGCATGGAGTGCATCTCCGTCTGCCCGGATACCGCGCTGCCCAACTGTTCGCAGGATCTCAGCACCATTCTCTCGACCGCCGTTTTGCATTACGTCGGCGACCCGGTCGAGCGCCGCAAGATGATCGACAAGCTGCCGGAGATCGAGAAGCTCGTCCGCCAGCGCATGCTGGCCGAGATCAAGACCGGCACGCCGCTGCCCAAAATCATCCGCGAAGTCACCGAGTCGGTCGACGGCTTCTCGGCCGAGGCCAAGGCGCAGTTCTACAGCATCATCGAGAAAGTGCCGATGGCCTACCAGAAAGTCAACGCCATCTTCTCCTCGCCGGAGCGCAAGAACCCCGGCTCGGGCGGCGTTTTCTCCATCTTCGTGAGCGACCTCTGCAAGGGCTGCGCAGCCTGCGTCACGGCCTGCGGCGAGCACGAGGCCCTCAGGATGGTGCCCGAAACCGAGGCGGTCAACGCCGAACATGAAACCGGCACCGCATTCCTCAACCTGCTGCCCGACACCAAGCAGAAGTACCTGGGCCTGTTCAACGCAGCCAATCCGGCGGATTCGAAGACCGCCACGCTGCGCAACATGCTCATGGTGCGCACCAACTACGATGCTCTCGTCTCCGGCGACGGCGCCTGCGCCGGCTGCGGCGAAAAGAGCGTCCTGCGCTCCATCGCCGCCGTCACCGAGGCCTACATGCGCCCGGTTTACCACGCCAAGAGCGACCGCTTTGTCGCCAAGGCGGGCGAGCTTGAAAAGAAAGGCACCGAGCGCCTGGCCGCTCTCAAGGAAAACAACCCCGCCGAGTACGCGCGCCTGCGTCAGGCCATTGCCCACCTGGTGATGGGCCTGGGCGGCGAAGACGACAAGGACACCAAGGCCCGCATCGCGGCCTACGAAGCGGCCCACGGCCCCATCACCGACGCGCAGCTCATCGAGGCCATCGCCGCGGTGCTGCTCACCGAGGCCTTCAACCACAAGAACCTGCAGCCCGTCGACGGCCGCCTGGCCAACGGCATGAGCGTCATGGCCATGGCTGCGCACACCGGCTGCAACACCGTCTACGGCTCGACCTCGCCCAACAATCCGCACCCGTATCCCTGGATGAACTCGCTCTTCCAGGACGGCATCACCGTGGGCTGGCTCATGGGCGAAAGCTTCATCGTCGATCACGCGCGTCGTTCGGTCATTCCCGAGCGGCTCGCCGACATGATCCTCACCCGCGACGAGAACGTTCTGTCCGAGCAGGAGTACTACAACTTCCTGCACTTCACCGACGCGCTGATGACCGACCAGGAGATCGTCGAGCTGCCCAAGGTCTGGGTTGTCGGCGGCGACGGCGGCATGGGCGATATCGGCTACCAGAACATGTCGAAGGTCATCCTGCAGAACCGCCCCAACGTGAAGGCCCTGATGCTCGACACGCAGGTCTACTCGAACACCGGCGGCCAGAACTCCGACTCGACCCCCATGCTCGGCGGCAATGACATGAACGTCTTCGGCTCGGCCACGCAGGGCAAGAACACCGAGAAGAAGACTGTGGCCGAAACTTTCCTTGCCGGCCACGGCTCGCCGTTCGTCGCGCAGGTCTCGATGGCCAACGCGCCCAAGCTCTACCGGGCGATTCTCGATGGCCTCGAATACCGCGGCACCATGTTCCTGCAGGCCTTCACCACCTGCCAGCCCGAGCATGGCGTCGCCGACGACATGGCCCTCTTCCAGGCGCAGCGCGTGCGCGACTCGCGCGGCGTGCCCGAGTTCGTCTTCGACCCGCGCAAGGGCGAGAGCTACATCGAGTGCCTCGACATCAAGGGCAACCCCTCCATCGATCTCGACTGGTACGAAACCAGGTCGAAGATCACTGGCGAGCCCACGCGCTACACCGTGGCGCACTGGTGCGCCACCGAGGCCCGCTTCCGCAACCACCTCAGGAGGGTCAAGCCCGAGCAGGCCGAAAAGATGATTCCGCTCGAAAACATGCTGGTGCGCATTACGCAGCAGGATGTGGTCTACCGGCGTTATCTCGATCCGGCGCACCGCGCCTTCATCCCCGACTTCGGCGTCTACATCGTGCTCGAAGAGAACGGCAAGCAGGAGTACCGCGCGCTTTCGCGCCAGCTCGTCATGTTCTGCGTCGAGCGCCGCAAGGCATGGCGCATGCTGCAGTCGAGAGCCGGCATCAAGAACCGCGAGTACGAGGCCCAGAAGGCGCTGCTCGCCGAGGTCGACTCCGGCAAGCTCCCGCTGAAGGAGTTCCTCGACCACGCCCACGAACTGCTCGCCGAAAAGCTCGGCCAGCCGGTTCTGGCAAAGGCATAAATCCGGACTCACGCGAACACAGCAAAGGCGGGCCGCAAGGTCCGCCTTTGTCTTCTCTGCTCACCAGCCAGAATCCTTCCATTCTGAGGGCCTCCGCCGCTCTCATTCCCTGCCGCTCATTCCCAGGCGCAAAACGGCGTCGAATGCTGCGGTGGGTTCACCCGTGCGGTCGAAGAGCAGCGGATAATTGGTGCGCCCGCGGACAGGAAAGTTATTCAGCCATGATTCGTCATTGGTGACGCCCCAGAGCGTGACGCGGACAATCTGGCTGCGGCGCCTGAGGTAGACGCGAAACAGATCGGAATAGCGATCGGCAAGCTGCCTGCGCACGCTCTCAGGCAGTCCGTTCACGTACGGATTCAGTTTTGGGTCCTCCGCTGCGTGATAAGAGATATCGGCCGTAGGTTGATGGCCCGCGGCCGGCAGCACATCTACGTCGAGCTCGGAGATGGCGACTTTGACGCCCAGCGCAGCAAAGGCTGAGATCGTAGCGTCCTCCTGTTCCGCCGTCGGCCAGTCAAGATGATCATGGTCCTGCAGCCCCACGCAGCCAATCGGCGCGCCTTCGGACTTAAGCTGCCTGACCAGCGCGATGGCGCCGTTACGCTTTGGCTCGTTCTCGAGGTTGTAGTCGTTGTAGCAGAGCAGCGCCTGCGGATCGGCCTCGTGCGCGTACTCGAAAGCCCTGGCGATGTAGTCCGGCCCGATGATTCTGTACCAGAGCGATTGCCGCAGCGTGCCATCTTCGTTCAGCGCCTCGTTCACTACATCCCAGCTCCGGATGCGTCCCTTGTAGCGGCCAACCACGGTCTGGATGTGATTGTGCAGGCGCGCAAGCAGGATGTCGCGGGAAACCAGGTTGCCCTTGTCGTCGTGAAAGACCCATGCCGGAGTCTGGTTGTGCCATACCAGTGTGTGGCCATGGATATACATGTGGTGCTTCTCGCCGAAATCGACATAGAGATCAGGAAGGCGGAAGTCGTAGATCTCCCTCTGCGGATGAATGCTCTCCCACTTGAGCGCATTTTCCGGCGAGATGGAGTTGAATTGAGACACGATAATGGCGTCGTTGCGCGCATTCTGGCCGTCAATCTCGCCCGCATTGATAGCGGCTCCGATATAAAAGTCGTCCCTGTAGGCGTCTTTCAGCGTACCGGGCGCATGCGCCCGCGCCGTTAACCAGGCCGCTATGAGCATTGCCGCTGTTGTTGTCCTTCGCGCTGCGCCGATATTCAAGGATTTTTTCTCCTTTCGGAACCTCGGTTGATTCGCACGTTACGAGATCGCCTGCGCGGCGAAGCTCCTGCGCCGCTCGGCAAGTTCGCCGGCAATCTTCCGGTTGAGTTCGCGGTCAATCGGGTAGAAGAAGAAACAGGCCGCGGAGGCAATGAACGCCAGACCGGCCCAGACGCTCGCCGTCAACACGATGCCCGCCTGCGCATGAGCCGTCTGCACCGCTGCTGCGGAGACAAAGCCGTACAGCGAGAACAGACCGGCGGCGACTGCTCCGCCCAGCGCGAGGCCGGCCCACAGCGCAAACACTACGGCAGCCGTAACAGTACCGCTGGCGCGCCGGCCGATCTTCCACTCGCCGTAATCGGCCACGTCGCCCATCATGGCCCAGATCAGCGGACCCGACAAACCAAAAACGAATTGACGGACTGCTTCGGTTGCGATAATGGCGAAGGTACCTGCAGGAGGAAGTATCAGCAGCGCCATGCTGAAGACCCCCGACAGAACCATGCTGGCGATAAAGAGCGGCCGCTTGCCCATGCGGCTGGAGGCCGCGGTAGAGCACGCAACGCCAACGAGCAGCGAAGCCAGGCCAAACCCGTTGAACCATGCGAACAGGTTTGCATTGCCGGCCACATAGCGGAAATAAGGCAGCATCACGTTGCCGCGAATCACAATGGCCGCAAAGTAAAAAAGGGTGGCGAGAAAGAGCACGATCCACGGCCGATTCCTGAGCAAATCGGCAAGGTCCCGGCCAAGAGCGGAGCGCTGCTGAGGCGGCGGCTGAACACGTTCCTTCGTGGAGAAGAACGCGACGACGAAAAAGACCACGCTCAACAGAGAAAGCAGACCCATGGTGCGCTGATAGCCGCGCGCATCGTTGCCGCGCCCCAGGTATGCCACCATCAGCACCGCAAGGCTCTGCACGATGAAGCCGGCAGTGTTGGCCGCGATCTGCCGGTACGAAGAGATGCTGGTGCGCTCGTCGGGATCGAGCGTCATCACCGCGTTCAACGACGCATAGGGCACATTGTTGACGGTGTAGATCACGCGGAGCAGGATGTAGGTCGTCCACGCATACGCAACCCTGGCGCCGGCGCTCAGGTTCGGCGTCGTGAATGTGAGCAGTCCTATAACGCCGAATGGAACCGCTGTCCACAGCAGCCACGGCCGGAACTTGCCCCAGCGCGTGCTGGTGCGATCGGCAATAACCCCCATCACCGGGTTGAGAAAAGCGACCCCGAGACCGACGAACAGGAAAAGATGCCCCGCCTGCGCCGCTGTTAATCCAAACGTATGCGTGTAGAAGTCCAGTTGCAGCGCCAGCATCGCCTGAAAGATGAAATTGGCGGCCATATCGCCCAGCGCGTAACCGAATTTTTCCCGAAACGAGAGCTTCTCTGTCATACATGCCCCAATCGTTGCGGCATCAGCCGGTCACTTGCAGCTTCAGCTTCGTTAAATCGGCATCGCGCGACGAATTCCCGACCATCAGTTCGAAATCGCCCGGCTCGACTACGTACTGCATATTCACGTCATAGAACTTCAGCAGATCGGGCGTGATCTCGAACGCCACAGTTGTCGTTTCGCCCGGCTGCAGAGTCACTCGGCGAAATCCCTTCAGCTCCTTCACCGGCCGGGTCGCCGAGCTGACCACGTCGCGGATGTAGAGCTGCACTACTTCTGTCCCTTCGCGGCTGCCCGTATTGGTCACCTCCACCAGCACTCTTGCCGATCCATCGCGCGGAATTTTCTTTTTCGTCAGCCGCGGATTCGTAATCGAAAAACTCGTATAACTGAGCCCGTAGCCAAACGCGTAAAGCGGTGAGACGTCGTCGAAGAGATAGCCGCGGCGGGCCGACGGCTTGTAGTTATAGAACGCCGGCAAATGGCCGGCGGAGCGCGGAATCGTGATGGGCAGCTTGCCGCCCGGGTTATAGTCGCCGAACAGCACATCGGCCACCGCGCGGCCCGTCTCCTGGCCCAGATACCAGCACTCGTAGATGACGGGCACATTCTGCGCTAAATAATTAATGGATAACGGCCGTCCGTTAAAGAGGAACACGATCACCGGCTTGCCGGTCGCAAGCATCGCCTTCACCAGCTCTTCCTGCCTGCCAATCAGGTCCAGGCTCGTCCGGTCGCCCATGTGGTTCAAGGCCCAGGCCTCACGCGAGGTCTGCTCGTTGCCTCC
>DATGLJ010000077.1:0-13247 GCA_035294185.1 Occallatibacter sp.
TTTCAAAATGCCGTGTTCGGCTTCACGGACCCGTTGATAAGCCTCCCGCGCGGAAGTGGCGGAATTGGCAGACGCACCAGCTTGAGGGGCTGACGCTCGCAAGAGCGTGGGGGTTCGAGTCCCCCCTTCCGCACCATTCCTGTGAGCGTGCAGAATTCGTGGCCAGTCGCCTGCAGAATTCGTGGCCACTGGCGTGGCATCTTCATAATTCGTGGCCACTACAGTGGGAAGGGACACCGCTGCGGGGCGCCGCCGAGGATACCCGGCAGAGGCGCACTGGCGACTCGAAATGTCTGGCGGCGGTCCCAGGGCAGCGTTTAACGCCTGCCAGGCACAACAAGAGCTCCCGTCACGGCCCGAGCTTGGACGCAGCCTCATGCGGCTTCGCGGTGGCCGGTTTGAAATTACTGATCAACAATTCCTGCGTCCGGAGGGGACCGCTGCCGTTCACAGTCCAAAGCGAATTTAGCCTCTCAATGTACCATCCCCTACGCTCGTAAATCTTCGCGATCCAGGGATCGTCGTTATATGACAGCATCCATTTGCCGCGGACGCCGCGGAGGGCATCGGCGAGCGCCCGGTGGTCTTCGTCCGTGAACGAGAATGCGTAGCCTTTAGCGCCTGGGCAGCGGTAGGGCGGGTCGAGGTAAAAGAACGTCGTGCTCGCGTCGTATTTTTCGATACAGCGACGCCAATCAAGGCGCTCAATCCACACCGTGCGGAGCCTTGCTATGATCCTGCCGAAATCCGCGCGCGATGCTATGTGGACGTGTTTCGGAGGCCTCAGTCGGTGGCTGCCAAAAGCCGTTGAAATCCGTTTAGCCCCGAATCCGAGT
This sequence comes from Occallatibacter sp., assembly GCA_035294185.1. Taxonomy (GTDB): domain Bacteria; phylum Acidobacteriota; class Terriglobia; order Terriglobales; family Acidobacteriaceae; genus Telmatobacter. Next base: position 837 of record DATGLJ010000077.1, read on the forward strand.
TTCAAGACGGCCAAGAAGCGGATCGCCCGCTCGACCTCGCTGCCCTGTGCAGGCAGCGCGCGCCATCCCTGCCAAAGCTCGCCCGATGCCACAAGTGACGCAGCTTCCTCGGCGAATTCGGCCGGGCGGTGCTTCAGAACCCGCCAGAAGTTAATCAGCTCGCCATCCAGGTCGTTCAGCACCTCCACCTTTGAGGTCTCAGGCGGCTTTCCGAACAGCACCCAGGCCGCGCAGCCAAAGACTTCGACGTAGGTCGTATGCGGCGGGATGCGGCTGATGATTTCCGCGCGCAGCTTTGATTTTCCGCCCAACCATCCCAACGGACTTCTCAGCATCCACACCTCCTGTGGTATCAACCATCTGCACCTGCGAATGTCTTCCACGCACTCGACGTGGCCCGACGCAACTCCTCTCCGAGGCGAAAGCACGCCGTGCGGAGCCTAGGGGACGCCGTACAGGTCGAAGACGCTTCCGACATTGATGTTTCCGGTCCCGGTGTCGAAGAGGGTCAGCGATGTCACCGCCGCCGTACTCCTCCATTGGGCGCTGAAAATCTGTATGTCATAGTTCGAGCTGTTCCCCGTGATGCTGAACCCGTTTGTGGTGCTTTTCATTATCTTCCACCAGGTCGTGTTGGTGTAGTAATAAATCCACAGCTCGGAAGTGGTCGGCGTATTCGGCGAAGCACTGGCGCCGTTCGTCCACATGTAAGCAAACTTGTTGTCGGCAACGGTGTTTCCGCTGCCGAGGCTTCCGAGCCAGACTCTGTCGTAGTCTCCGCCAGTGTCGCCGTTAAGCTGCAGGCCGATATCCTGACGCGTGAGGGCGTCCGAGACTGTAGCCAAAGAAACCAGAAGGAGATGGCGATAGGTCTGCGGGATGTTGGAGAAGGTGATGCTGGGCGTGGCAGTTGACACTTTCACCTCAGAGATCAGTGTCAACCCTCCACCGCCGGATGAAGCTGCTATGCTGATATTGCCGGCGCTCGGGCTGTTGTCCGTTATGGTGATGCCTGACCCGGCCACTAAGCTCACCGGACCGGTAATTCCGTCGAGGCTCGCCACTCCCGCGCCGGCCCCGCCAGATCCCATCCCGCGCTCGGTCCAGAAGTTCGTTCCATCCGACCAGATTACCGCGCCCTGGTTCGCATTGATCGCGAGCGACGTCGCGCCGTCAATCGTGCCGCTCGCCGGTGTCAGCGTGACGGCGCCCGCGCCGATGTTCTCCACCCAGCAAACAAACAGGTTGCCCAGCGTCGCCGGAGACGTCAGCGAGACAGCTACCGGAGAGCCGCTGTTGTAAACCACCAGCTTGCGCGCGTCAGCACCGGCAATTGTGTCGGTCGTGCTGGTGACAACGCGCACGCCGCCGCCGGCGCCGCCGTTCGACACAGGCAGCACGTTGCGCACGTCGGTGGTGAGGTCAATCTGGCTGACTGCCATCAGTATCTATACCACGCCTGAAGGTTCGAACCCACAGGGTTAACGCTCGTGTAAGTCGTGATCGTGTTCCCGCTTAGGGTGTAGTCCACGCCTGCCTTGCGCACCAGGCCGTCCCAGACGAGAATCAGCGAGGCCGCCGGGTTGGGCGCGTGGGCCAGCGTAAATGACGTTCCAGCGCCGCCCGAGGGCACCTCGGCGTCTGCAAAGTTCGGCACGCCTCCAGCACCCGCCGAGCCGCGCATGGTGAACCAGTTTGACCCGTCGGAGTAAAGAAACAGGCCCTGATTGGTGTGAATTGTCAGGCTCGCCGCGCCGTCGATTGTGCCGCTCGCCGGCGTCAGTGTGACGTCGCCTGCGCCGGAGTCTTCAATCGCGCAGGCAAAGGTTGATCCGAGCGACGATGCCGACGGCAGCGTCAGTGCCACCGCCGAGGCGCTCGTGAAACGAACCAGCTTCTTATTGTCCGTCGCGGCAAGAGTGTATGTCGTGCCGGTCTGTGTGTTCACTCCGCCCTGGCCTGGCACAGACCAGGCGCCCGAGGCGCTCAGATACTTGCCGGCTGCCGAGTCGCCGGCTGCTGGAGCCGGAACGGCTCCCTGCGTTCCGCCGGAGCCGGAGTCTCCGACCATCACCGGCAGGTCCGCCGCGACAAGCGCGCGCGGTCCCGGCACGGCGGCGGCGCCGGAACTCGGCCCGGCGATCACCTGGTTGGCAGGGACGGCCGCGAAGGGCATCGCAAATTCTGGCCGCTTGTCAGTCACGCTGCTGATGGTCCTGCCGGCGGTGACCACCTGCGCCAGTGGAATGGCTCCAGCGGGGAAGCCCGTGGTGTTCGACGCCGGCTGATAATTTGCTCCGGGATCGAGATAGACGTAATTCGTGCTGGCGTCGGTCATGGTGAGCGTGCCGCCGGCGTAGCTCGAAAGCACTCCGGCCACCAGTATGGCGCCGGCGCTGAGGTTGAGCGTCAGGCCGCTGCCGGGCGTGGAGACGTATTGCGAGGCCGCAGGCAGGTCCGACATAAACGCCACGTTCGCGTCGAGCAGCGCCCAGTTGGCATCGCCGTCCGCGGACCACGGAGCGCCGTCCAGCGGCTGGATCAAGCCCTTTCGCGGAAGAACAGTTCGCGGATTCGCCATAGTCAACCTCAGTTTGCCTGGTTCACGCTCAGGCGCTGGCAGACGGCATAAACCTTAACCACGCCGTCATTCGTGATGGTTTCGTGCGAGCCGTCCCAGTAGCTGGTCTGCATAAACACCTGGCCGGTGGAGTCGTCGATGTCGGTGACAAACCAGTACACGCCGGCGGGCTGGGAATTTGCCTGCGGCGGCCGCGCCGCCTGCCCGGACACGAACCCGGCGGCTGGCGCGCGGATCGAGTAACGCACAAAGTCGTACTGCACCTCGCTCCGTGAATACTGGTACCCGTCCACGGGGCTGGTCGGAACGGGGACCACATCGCCGTTCTTGAAGAAACCCATGTAAATCCGCTCATTGCGCACCGCCCCCGCCTTGGCGTTGTGGCTGATCTTCTGTATCGAATCGTCCGTGAGCGGCTGGCCGGCGGCGATGGCGCTGTCCTGGATATCGAAGAACCCTGGGATCGAGCTGAATGTAAGCTGCGACATAGCGACCTCAAAAGATCACGTTGGCGGCTGATCCGTCGGGATTCAGCCCGCTGCTGCTGGCGATAAACATGTACTGGGCGCGCTGCGCCGCCGTGGCGGAACCCCAGGCCGGCGTGCCCGAGGGCGCGATCTGTGCCGGCGTGTTGAATTTCATGAACCGCGTGTCTGCGACCTTCAAAACCACCCTGCCCTGCGAATAGTCCGGGTTGCGGTCGATCACTTCGCACAACACATTGCTGACCCCGATGGCGCCTGTTTCGAGATCGAGCATCAGCCGGTGCGTCAGCGTCACGAAATCGCCGACCTCGACCTTCACCGCCGCCAGGAACGCCTGAATGGAATACACCGGGGTGTTCGAAGCATGGCGGCGGAAGACCTTATCGGCAAGAAGCCCGGCGATCAGGAACGCGCCCCAGCCGTAGCGCAGGCCGTCAGCCTGCACATCCTGCTCGTACTGCTGGTTGAAGACGGCGTTGCTTGCCGCGTCAACAAGCTCGATCGGTATAGGCCGGCTGTCGTCCGTGCCCGGCGTGACCCGGAGGACGTTGACGATGGGCCAACGCTCGGTGTCCGGCGTGCCGATGATGTTATCGTCGTTCAGTGCGAACGGGCTTACCGAGACCGGCTGCTTCATCGACTTCAGCGAGAGCTGGCCGTTTGCGCGCACCACCCAGTAGAGGCCCAGCGGCTTCAGAATCTGGTCTTCAATCCACTGCTTGCCGTCCTGCGCCGAAGTGATCTTGAATTCAAAGCGCACGCCGCTGAACTGCCCATCGCGCAGTGCGAGCGCTCCCGGAATGTCAAGCCAGGGGTTGGGATTGATCAGGGTGGAATCGCGCCCCGGCGAGTACATCCGCCACAGGTTGGGCGGCAGCGACGGGTCCTGCCCCAGGCCCAGCTCGTTCTGGCAGGCGACCAGCAGAATGTCGATAGGGTTGCCCTGAACGTAGCGCGGGTTCTTGTCGCTGACGGGCCAGCCGTTGAACATGAATGCCGTGGTAGTAGGCGGCGGAGGCGTGTCATCGCCCGGCTGCCAGGCCGACGGACCGCCGCTCGTCCACACCTGCTTCATGAGGAAGCGCTGCGGATCAGCCAGGTGGAAGCGGATCAGACCTTCCGGGCTGCGGTCCATCGAAAGCAGCTGCATCGTGTGGAGCGTCTGAAACGCTTGGAGATTCATGTTGGGGAAGCCGAGACAGACGCGCGCCGTCAGCCCCGCCGTGCCTGGGGTGGCAGCAAGCGCGCGCAGGTCGCCCGTGGGATCAATGGCCTCCGCATCAATTTGGCCGACGCTCGAGTGGCCGTCCAGCTCGTTTACCGTCTGCGATTCACCGGAAGGGATAATCAGATAAGGCAATACCTCGGGCGGCGGTGGCGGCAGCTGCGGCGAGGCCCTTAAAGCGATCAGGCCGAGTTGCCAGTCGGCGTCAGTGCCGCTGCCGCCTGAGAGATTGATCTGCGCATTGTACTTGCCATTGGTGCTGGTGACCGCGGCCCACACATCGACGTTCTGATTAATCCCCACGCCGCCGGTCGCGTAGGCCACGATAGGGTCCCAGATGCTGTCGAGGGTATAGACCAGCGTCGGGTGCTGTGGATTCGCGGTCACATTGACGGAAAGGTCCATCGCGTACGAGTAGGCGATCAGCAGGTCGTTCAAGGAAGTGGTTGTGAGCGTCGGCGTGTAGAACGTGCCGCCGCCGGCGGCGCCCATAGGGTAGGCGGCCGCAGCATCAACGCCGTATCCTCCCACGCCGCGGAAGGCCGAAACATCTCCGGCGCTTTCCTGGGTTCCGCCGCCAGGGTCGCAGGGCCCTGTCACCGTGATCGAGCCGGAGCTGTCACCCACTGTTCCGAGGCACACCCAGGCCCAGGAGGCGGTAAAGGTCCCATAGCTGAAGATAACGGGAATATAGTTGTTGCCGAAGGTGTCGCTGATGCTGCCAGGCGAGAAGGTCACAGTCCGCTTGACAGTCCACGAGGCGACGTGCTCGCGCAGCAGCACCACGAGCGTGTCGCCGGGCTGCGTGCCAGACGGCATGCCGAAGGTTAGCGTGTTGGCATTGAAGCCGGTCGTCCCATTCCAGTTGACAAACGTAACTGCCATTTGAGCCTTTCAGAAAACGTTGCGGCCTGGGGGTTACTCCGTCCCGTAGCCGCTGCCATACGCTGTGCCGTAGCCGCCCGAGGTGATTACATCCACATCGCCGGGCTCGAAGCTGGTGACATAAATCTGCAACGAGTCAATCACCAGGTAGTAGAGCGGCCGCTTCTGCGCCGCCGCCAGCTCTGTTTCCCAGGTTGAATTCCCAACGATCATCGCTTAAACCACCGTCCTGAACTTCAGCGTGCCGACGGTCCAGAGCCCCGGCGACTTCCAGGCCAGCTTCACCTTCAGCGTTTCGAGCGTGTAGGTTGTAAATCCCGGAGCGCTTGCATCGGGATAATAGTTGAACGTCAGGCCCTGGTTCGCCCAGTCGAGGAACGCCGACCAGGCTGCAGCATCCGGATCGGGGATATCCTCCACGGCGATCTCCAGGAAGGCATCGGTGCGCTCGTACACCTGCTCGACCTTGCCGCTCGAAGCGACGTTGATGTGCCGCACAGTCTCCTTGTCGTAGTTCGGCACCTGCCGCGGCGGATAGCTGAAGTTCAGCGTGACCGAGTTGTACACGATCTTCGGGTTGGCCACTAGAGCGACCCTCCTGTCGGGTTGTGGCTGGCAAAGAGCTGCTGCCGGTTATATTTCACCGCGGCGTTGATGTTGTTGATGATCTCCTGCGTCGCCGCCCGGCCTCCGTACACCGGCCCCTGGAAGATCACCTGAATCGTGTGCTCCGTGTTCTGTTGGGCGGCTTGGGCGCTGGCCGCGCCCGCAGCAAGCGCCGGCGGGGTCGTCGTAGCCGTTGCCGCCGTGGCCGATGTCTGCGCCTTGGTCGCGGCCTTCGTGCCGGAGCTGTGGCCGATCGTGCTTCCGTAACCCACGGCGCTCGCAGCCGCGGCGGCCGCACCGCCCAGCGCCATCCATGCCGCTGCTGCTGCAAAGTGCGCTGCCATGGCTGCGGCGTTCGGCCAGGAGCTCAGGGCCTCGGCCACCTGCTCGGCGGCCTTCACCTCGGCTTTCCTCTCGAGGTACTCAGCCAGTTGGCGCAGCATCAGCTTGTAGGCCTGCTCGCCCGTGGCTGCGGCGATGCCCATCATGGCGACTTCCGCAGTCATCGCGCCGATCACCAGCTGGTGCGCAGTCACGCTGGTGTTTGCCCAGTTCTGGGCTTCCTGCGCCAGGCGCTCGTAGGTGCTGTTGCCGAGCGTGGCCAGCACGCCCCAGACGCCGGTCAGGCTGTGCAGGCTGGCGATAAACTTCTTGTGCGCGTCGTCGGCGTGTCCGATCTGATCGATGTGCTGCCGGTAGGCCTGCGAGGTGAGCATGACCATCGCCCACTCCTGCCGCTCGGCATTCGTCAGGTTCGGATACTCGCGGGTCAGCTCCTGAACTGCCAGCGAAATCTCGCGCTCCGTGGGCAGCTGCTCGCGTTCTGCTTCGGTCAGCTGGTGAACCTGCTGGATCTGCGTTGAGATCGGAGCGCCGCCCTCGGGGATCGAAAAGCCCAACTGCCGCGGCGTCTCCGCCATCTCGCGGACGGTCTTCTCGTATTCCTTCAGGATTTGCAGCGTGCCGGCCACGCCGCTTTCCTGCTGGGCAATCGCTTCGCGCAGCCTGTCGATTTCTGCGATGTACGGCGGCAGGTGCACGCGCGCCGTGGCGATGGCGTTGGCCCAGCGCTCCTGAGCCTGCGCAGCCTTGTCGATGGAGGCGGCGGCCTTCTGCGGCTTCTCGTTCAGCTCGTTCAGCTGGACCTGATAGTTGACCAGGGCCTTGTTGCCCTTGTCGAGATCGTCCTGGAGCGAGGCAATCGATTTGCCGAGGTCCTTGGTGACCTTATCGCCAAGCTGCGACTCAAGTCCGGAAATTTCTTTGATCAGCTCCGCCTGGCGCGCGAGTTCGTCGGGGCTGCCGGCGATCCCGCTGACCGCTTCTGACGACATCCTGACTTCGAGTGCGTGCAGGTCTTCCTTGGCCTGCTTCAGGCGGTTGACCGAGTCGATCTGCGAGCGGAGATCGCGCAGCTGCTGCTCGGTCCGCTGGATTTCAAGCTGCAGGGTCTCCTTGCTGCGCTGGTCGCTGTCGGCAATCAGCGAGAGCCGCAGGCGGGTCGCGGCGTCAAGCTCGCCAAAACTGGTAAGCGCCGCCTCGCTCGCTTTGCGGGCGTCCTCCTCGACGGCCCGCATCTCCTCGTCGTAGCCGCCGAGCGCGAGCGCCGCGTCTTTGATGGCTTCGGCGACGCGGCCCCACTCCGTGATGTAGAACCCCAGCGCCGCAAGGCCCAGCGTGGCGGAGAGCGCGCGGCGGAAGAGGAACAGCTCATTCATTGACTGCCGGATTCCGCCTGTGGCCGCCTGGGCTTCTGCGGAGGCAGCCTGCGCGGTGCTCGAGGCGTCGCCAAACGCCGCCTTGATCTCCGCCGCTGCCTGCGTGGCGTTAATCCCCAGCTGGCGATACACCTCGGCAGCCTCTTCGGCCGTCGCTCCCTGCATCTGGAGCGAGGCGGCGATGGTGCGCCGCATGGCTTCGGCGGTCAGATTAACTTCCTGCTGCGCTGCAGCCACCTGCTCCATGGCGCCGGCCGCCGCGGCCGCGCCCTGTTCGGCGGCCTGGTTGGCCGTCTGAACGTCTGCGGTTGCGGCCTTGGCCTGCGCGCGGAAGTCCTCGATGGCCTGCATCGCCTGGCTGGGGTTGGCGACGATTTCAAGTGCGAGTTGGAGAATGTTGTCCGCCATCAGAGGTTGATCACGTCGCTGCGGTGGCCCGCAGCCTCAATGTCTTTGGCGTCCTGCTCGCAGCCGGCTACGAAGCAGGCGAGGTCAAGCTCCCACTTCCACGCCGGCGTGAGCGATGGGAAATAATCACTCGGCGCCTTCCCGTACCGCTTCGCCACCCGGTCGAGCGCCAGCAGGTTCTCCCGCCGCGTCGCGAAAGGATTCGAGAGCAGCGCCGCCACCTCCTGCCGTGTAGCGGTTGTAGTACTGCACCAGCCAGGCGCGGTCCTCGGGCCTCAGCCGCCGTGGATGGAACTCACCCTCCTTCGGCTCGCGGCTGAATTTCGGCTCAGCGATCAGAGCGCAGATCAGCTGGTAACTCCAGGCGATCAGCTCGTCCGCCGAGGGCTTCTCTGCCTTTTCCCCGCGCGCGGCGGCCGCCAGCGAGCCGGGCAGGTCGCCCACGCGCGCCCAGAATTCCAGCCCGACCGGCGGCCGCAGGCGCACCCGCAGGCCGCTCGGCAGCGTGGCTTCTTCGGTTTCTGGGAACTCGGGAAGCAGGAAATCTTCCAGCTTGCTGTGCCCGTTGGTTTTCCGATCGCTCATCACTGCCTCTCTTTATTGCCCTCGCGCTCGCGCGCTTTTGGGCCTTGCTGCGATTTCCAGGAAGCTGGCGAGCTAAAAAGCCCAGCGCCGCACACAAACGCAACAGGGGCTAAATCTGCCAGTAGATCGAACCCAGCTGGTCACCGGCCGGCCGGGTGGGGTCCGCGATGGCGTTCATCGTGATCTTGGCCAGCGTCGGCTTTTCCTTGCTGAAGGCGAGCTGCGGCGGCTTGGTCACTATCGCCTTGTAGAGCTGCGCCACGACGAACTTTCCAGGATAGTTCGTGCGCGGCGAGATCACGGCGACGCTCACCCCAGGGGCCAGGAACAGGCCGCCGTATGTGAGCTGGTGGTAGTTCTGGAACCCCGGCGGCAGCGCAGTGTCGGTGCCGGTCGAGTACGAGGAGCCGGGCAGCATGAAGTTCAGCTTCTCGAGGTTGGTCTCTTCGAGGGTGACCTCGATCATGCCGTCGGCGTCCACGGGTCGGTAATCAATCGCGCCGAAAATCTGGTCGGCCTTGATCGGGCTGAGCTTTGGCTCGAGCGCGAAGGTGGTCGCTCCGTCAATCGCTCCGCCATAGACAGCCGTGGTGCTGTTGGTCGCCGGGGGCGCGGCCGTGCCGGTCGCGAGCGCGCCGCTCTGCGTCCAGTTCTGGCCGATCGGGATCGGCGCGGCGTTTTGCAGCACTTCGGTCCCTGCCGTCTCGCTGGCGTAGACGTTCCAGCCGATGGCGTTTGCCGCGGGCGGCGGCGATTGCACCACAAGGTAGTTGTTCGCCGCGACGTTCGATGATGCTTCCGGCGAGGCGTCGGTTTCGCCGCTTGGATTCACGTACGTGACCTTCACGAAGGGCGTCTGCGCGGTGAGTGTTCCGCCGGGCACGCTTGACAAAATCGGCGCGGGCGGCGTGGGGACGGTGCCGGTCTCGGTCGGATTGCCGTTCGCGTCGATCACCAGGCGCTTTCCGGCCTGCGGCACCTTTACGCCCAGCCAGATTACTCCCGGTCCCTGATGGATTTTTGTTGCATCTACGGGCATTGGTTTTTCCTCCTATGCTTCGAACAAGTCTGCCTCTATAGCAAGCCCTGCGGCTTTCACGAACATGCTCTTCGCCTGCCGCAGCTCGGCGTATTCCGGCTGAGCGACAAACAGCCTTTTGAGCGCTCCGCCCGGCAGCCCGGAAGTCATTGCGCCGCTGCCGTAGGCAGATGCCGGCAGCGCCAGGCCCGGAAGCAGAAAATCTCCCGAGGTCTTCTCGAACGCCGCGGTCAGAACGTGCCACACCGCCATCGCGTAGCGCTGCACCAGCACGGCCACAGCGTTCGGGTCCTGGTGGGCAGCTGCCACGGCGCAGAAGATTCGCACCGTCTCGTGCGCCACGTTCGCCTGCGAAGGGTCGAAAGTCTGCGACTGCGGCACCATCAGAATCGCTGGGAAGTTCGGCGTCACGGACTCTGCGAGCTGATAGACGGTAAACGGCGGCAGGCTTCCTGGCGCGCCGCTTACAAAGTCCAGCGCGGCCTGGATGTCGCGGTAGACGAGTGCCAGCATCTGGCGGATCAGCGGCTCGGCTCCGAAGGCGTTATAGGCCGGCTGCCAGGGCATCAGCTTATCCCCTCCCCGAGAAGCTGGCCGGTGAGAATCCCGTAGCCCGTGGTGCGGGCCTGGCCCGGACCCATGTTTGTGATTCCAAGCGCGCTTGCCGCGGCGAACCCGCGCCGGCGCGCCATCGTGTCAATGGCCTTCATCATCGCGCGCTGGATGGCCGTGCCCAGATCAGGCGTCGGGTCAATCACGCGCCGCGGCGGAACGAATCCTTCTGCAAACCGCTCGCGCGGCTTTTTCTTCCCCACCATGCGGTCCACGATGGTTCCAAGCAGGCCAAAGCACCCCAGGTGCGACGGCCGCCATCCCGTCTGCTGATAGACGGCGTAGGGCAGCGTTGTCCCGAAGCGCATCGACCGCGGCAGATACTGCCGGATCGCATCGCCTGAGGTGGAGTCCGTCAGCGCGCGTCGTAGGCGTCCTGTCGCCACCTCAATCTGCTGCTCGCCGTACTTCTTATATTTCCGCTCCAGGTATTTCTCCGTCAGCGGCGCCCAGGGACCGTGCGCGCCGACGGCTCCGCGCGTGACAAACAGCGCCGCTTCCTCCTTCTCGATTTCTTCGGTCACCGCCGGCCACACCTGCGAGTAGTTGTCCAGGTCGCCGCGCAGGCCCGCAAGCGCGAAATCAACCTGGTCGGCGTTCTTAATCTGGAGCGTGAAGCGCAGCATCTTATAAATCCTGATTCATGCCAAAGGCGCGATTCTCCTGGCGGTCTTCCGGCGTGGTGCCGTCCGTGTCGGCGCCCGCAAAGGCGTTGCTGTCGCGGAAGCGCGACTGGATTCCAAAAAACTGATCGTACGCGCCGGCGCGGATATCCTTCAGGATCGTGGTGAGCGCCTGGCCGCGCGCTCCGGCCACCGCCGGTTCGCCCGTCTGCAGCGACACGCGCGAGGCGAGCACGTCGCCCAGCTGCCGCACCACCGCTGCGGCGTTCAGACCGGAAAGCAGCGCGCTCTGGCGAGTGGTCAGCGGCAGCGGCGGGGCGTCAGGATCGAAGCCGCGCTGCACGAGCGCAGCGGCAATCGCCGCTGCAGCGCGGTCGATCCACGCCTGGATCTGCGCGTCCTGGATGTCAGCGTTCCTGACGAATGACGGAAACTCCGCCGCCACATCGTCAACCGTGCAGTAGCCCATTACTTCTTACCTTTCAGCGATTCCTTTGCCGCTGGATCGTCTTCCACCTTCCCAGCCTCGACTTTCTTCTCAACCGGCACGCGCGCAATCGGCTCGCGGGTGATCGGGTCTTTGAGGTTGAGGAAATGCCCGGCAAGGTCTTCGTCGAGGTCGTGCAGACCGCGCGTGAAGAGCTTTCCGTCGTGCGAAATCGGGTGGACCAGCTCAACTTTCTTGCGTTTGTCAGCCACTTGATTTGTCCTTTCTTTTGGCTCCAGGGCGGCGCGCGCCGCCCTGGAGGCTGAGCAGCCGGGTCAGGGCGAACTAAATGGGGTTCACCCACAGGAAAGCGGCGTTGGGTTCGATCATCAGCGTGTCGCGCGATTCCTGGCTGATGATCAGCGTGCCCAGGCCGTGCTCGTCGCGGACCTCGCGCAGCGGGTAGAAATCGATCCGGCTGCGGAAGATGTAGCCGAAGTTCGGCGTCAGCGGCGCAGGCGTTCCGGTGGTGTAGTAGAGCAGCGCGATGCTGTTGCCGGGGGCCGACGGCCAGTTAAATGCCAGCGTGTCGGTCTGGCCGGGCTGCGAGGTCAGGCCGACGTTGTCGGCGATCACGACCTTCTCGATCCCCAGAGCGGCGGCCAGCCAGCCCGTGTCAAGGCGCTTCGCATCCACGCCGATGTTCAGCGTGTATTTGTAGTAGTCCTTGACGGCCGTGTTGGTTTTGATCGTGCGCCACACGCTGCGGGGCAGCAGGAGCCGCATCTGTTCCGGCTGCGAGCCGGGCACGTTCTGCAGGATCGTTTCGATCTGCGCCATGATGGCGGCAATCGGATCGCTCGCGCTGTTCGACCACTGCGACGTGCCGGACAGCGTGACATTCTGCGGAATGTTGGTGGCGTTGATCAGGTTGATGACTTCGAGTTCGCGGCCCATGGCGATGAGCCCCTGCACGAAGTCGCGGTGGACCAGGTCCACCTCCGCCGGGTTGTCGGCGTTCTTTCGGGTGCGGTCCGTCAGCAGGACCTCTACCCCGTGGCCCTGGCAATCGTAGAACCCATAGGGTTCCTGGTTCAGGCGATAGCGCCGGGGATAGCCGCCCTCATCGAGCGTGTCCACCACGGCACGGAGCGCCTGCTTGGAGTACTTCGCGTACTTCCCCGTGTCCTTGTCGGTGGCCACGATCGGGAAGACCT
>DATGLJ010000078.1:0-4129 GCA_035294185.1 Occallatibacter sp.
GGCCGCCTACCTGCTCGGCTCCATTCCCACGGGTTATCTGCTGGTGCGGCTGTTCCGCCACCAGGACATTCGCGCCGTGGGCAGCGGGAACATTGGCGCCACCAACGTGCTGCGGACCGGCAGCAAGGCACTTGGCGCGGCTACCTTCGCTCTGGACGTACTGAAGGGCTGCGCCGCCGTGGGGTTGAGCACTTTCATCTGGACCGGCATGTTCTTTGTCGCCCACGTTTTTCCCAGCCGTCCGTATCGCGAGTTCCAGGCGCTGGCGGCTCTGTTCTGCGTGCTCGGCCATATGTTCCCGGTGTGGCTGCGCTTTAAGGGTGGCAAGGGAGTGGCCACAGGCTTCGGTGTCTTTCTTGTTGCCTGTCCGCCGGCGGCGCTGGCGGCTATCGCGGTGTTCATCGTAGTGCTGCTTTGGAGCCGGTACGTTTCGCTCGCCTCGATTATCGCCGCGGCATGTTTCCCCTTCTTCGCATGGCTCTTTTTGCGCAATGAGCATCCGCCGGCATTCTTCATCGCCGTCGAGATCGCAGTCTCGCTGCTCATCATCGTCAGGCATCACCAGAACATTGCCCGTCTGTTTGCCGGCAAGGAACACCGTTTCGGAGCCAGGCAGCCTGCATGAGCCGAATTGTCGTCATCGGGTCGGGCGCCTGGGGCACCGCGATCGCGCTTTCGCTCAGCCGCCGCGGCGGTCATGAGATCACTCTGTGGGCGCACAGCCCCGAGGCGGCAAAAGAAATTTCTTCAGCCGGCGAAAACCGCCAGTTTCTGCCCGGTTTTCCGCTGCCGCCCACAATTGCCGTCACCGGCGACTGCGCCGCCGCCGGCGAAGCGGAGATTGTGGTCTCAGTGGTGCCGTCGGAGTTCCTGCGCTCGACAATCGCCCGCTTCCGGCCATACCTGCACCCGGGCCAGATCATCCTGAGCGCCACCAAGGGCATCGAGGACCAGACCTGCCTGCGCATGACCGAGGTGATCGCCGAGTGTCTCACAGCCGGCAGCGCCGATCCGGCCACCGGTCCCTGTTCCCGGATCCCTGCTCCCTGCATCGGCGCTCTCTCCGGTCCAAGTTTTGCCTACGAAGTTGCCCAGGGCCAGCCGACTGCCCTCACCGTCGCCTTTGCCGAGCGCGGCACTGCGGCGCGCATCCGGCAGGAGTTCGCCTCGGAAACGCTGCGCCTCTACACCTCCACCGACGTTGTCGGCGTGGAACTGGGCGGAGCGCTAAAGAACGTAATCGCTATTGCCGCCGGCATCGCTGCCGGTGTAGGCCTGGGCTACAACTCGGCGGCGGCGCTCATCACGCGCGGCGTTGTGGAGATGACGCGACTGGCCGTAGCCTGCGGCGGCCGGCGCGAGACGCTGGCCGGCCTCTCCGGCATGGGCGACCTGGTGCTCACCTGCACCGGCAGCCTGAGCCGCAACCGGACGGTCGGTCAGGCGCTCGGCGAAGGGCGCAGGCTGCCGGAGATTCTCGAATCGCTGGGCGGCAAGGTGGCCGAAGGCGTCCGCACCACCCGCGCCGCTCTGGGCCTCGCGAAAATGCACGGCATCGAGATGCCCATCACCGAGCAGATGGAGCTGATCCTGAACGAAGGCAAGGACCCGCGAGAAGCCATCCGCGCGCTGATGATGAGGCCAGGCAAGGACGAGCACTGACAAAATTGGCTGGATTTTTTCCGTACAATCGCACCAAATGCAAAAAGCCGCCCCATAGGCGGCTTTTTGCGGCAAAGACAGATTATTCCGGCAGCCGGCGTCTGCCCTTTTTGCAACGGGCCAGGCGCCGGCCGCTTCCGCGGCGATCGAGGTTGCGATCAGCAGCGGACGATGTTTGCGGAATGGATGCCCGCCGTGGCGTTGCGCGTATCCACTACGAGCCGGCTTTCTGCAACGATCCGGCGATAGTCGTACGCCGAGTGGTCCGTGACAATAAGAACGCAGTCGTAGTCATCGAGTGCGGTCAAAGGCGTGCTGGCCATATTCAGATCGTAGTGCCGTCCGCGGCCCACGAAGGGAAAGTACGGATCGTTATAGCAGACCCGGGCTCCTCGCTGGCGCAGCAGTTCGATGATGGTAAGAGCCGGCGATTCGCGCAAGTCGTCAATGTCCTTTTTGTACGCCACGCCAAGCACCAGCACCTGCGATCCATTCAAAGCCTTCGAGCGTTCGTTGAGCGCCTCGGCCATGCGCTCGATGACGAAGTACGGCATGCGCGTGTTGATCTCGCCGGCCAGTTCGATGAAGCGCGTATGGAAATCGAACTCTCGCGCCTTCCACGAAAGATAGAAAGGATCGATGGGAATGCAGTGGCCGCCGAGGCCCGGTCCGGGATAGAACGCGTGGAATCCGAACGGCTTGCTTTTGGCGGCTTCAATAATTTCGAAAATATCTAGGCCCATGCGCAGGCAGAGCTGTTTGAGTTCGTTAACCAGTGCAATATTCACGCAGCGATAGATGTTTTCGAGCAGCTTTGCCATCTCGGCCACCGCCGGCGAAGAGACCGGAACAATCCGGGAGAAGATCGCGCCATACAAAGCTGATGCGATTTGCGAGGAAGCCGGCCCAACGCCGCCAATCACCTTGGGAATATCGCGCCGCGCGATATTGTTATTGCCGGGATCTTCGCGCTCCGGCGAAAACGCCGCATAAAATACCGGCTCGCCGTCCCCGGCAAAACAGGCGGCCTCGCCCTCGCCTGTGCGGGCTTCCGCACGCAAGCCCTCGCGATTCTCTTTCTCCAGAATCGGAACCAGGACCTCCTCCGTAGTGCCCGGGTAGGTTGTGCTTTCGAGCACGACCAGCTGTCCTCGGCGAAGGTGAGGAGCGATCGCCGAAGCCGTCCTGGTTACATAGCTCAGGTCGGGCTGGTTGTGCTCATCGAGTGGAGTTGGAACGCAAATGATGATTGCGTCCATGGCGCGCAGTTCCGCAAAGTCGGCCGTGGCGGAAAAGCCGCGCGCCTGCGCGGACTGGATTTCCGTAGCCGGAAGATGCGCAATATACGAGTCGCCGTTGTTGAGCGTGGAAACTTTTCTTTCATCGATGTCGAATCCAGTGACCGGAAAGCGCTCTTCGCTGAACAGGAGGGCCAGCGGCAGACCGACATAGCCCATCCCGATGACGCCGACGCGCGCCGATCGAGCTGCAATGCCGGCGCAGAGCTCGCCTACCGGCGATTCCAATGTACTTTTAGTTTCCATAAGCTGCCGAACTCCTTTCGTGCCTGCATGCATTAGAACGTGTTGTGAATTGTCGCCATTCGCGGTGCGAAACGGACCATAACGGCCGGCCAGGTAAGGCCGTGCAGCGATCTTTCTTCCTTTTCAAAGGTCTGCGTTGTCACGGACGGCAATTTGTCCGTGACGTATCGGAAAAAGGACGTATAACTCTGGAACTTTCAGCCGGAAAGCGCGCGGGCCGGGCCTGACCCGCTGTGAATAACTTAGTCCGGATTGCCGGGTCGCCGGGATGTCGGCCAGCCCTGCAATCCGGACCTTCTATATATAAATAGACTGCATACTATCTTCTCTATCTTTCTGTATCTATCATGATAACTTCTATATAACCGGAGAGTAATTTAGCTCCTTCTCATGTCCAAAGCCATTTTCGCGCGGAAAGTGGGAGATAAATTGGTGATAAAGCAGCTGCGTTGACACCACGCCTGTCAATGCCATGCCGTCGCGAACAGTGGGCGTGTTGGCCTGCTTTCGGAGCCGCTCCACCAGAGAGCGCACGGCCTCAGGATGGAAGATGCCCGATGCACGAAGGCATTCCGGCGAGAGCAGTTCCTCGAGGTGATCGTGGCGAAAGCGCCCGGTTTCGACGTCAAGAAAGCTCCGCACCTCCGGCGCACGGTAAGGCTGCTTGGGCCGGCGCAGTATCTCTCTCGGCAGCAGCGTGCCGGCAAAGCGCTTGAGCAGATGCTTCTCGTCCAGGCCCGGCATCTTGGCGCAAGGCGGCAATGACGCCGCAAACTCCACCACGCGCCGATCGAGAAACGGGAATCGGCCTTCTACTGCGTGCGCCATTGCCGGACGGTCTCCCTGCGAGGACAGGATGTAACCAGGCAGGAGATAAGCGCTTTCCAGATATTGCGCGCGCCTGAAGCTGTCCCAGGACTCGT
>DATGLJ010000079.1:0-4282 GCA_035294185.1 Occallatibacter sp.
CCCGACAAATGGAGGGAGGGTGCAATGTACGCAATCGGGTTCGAAGGCGCCAGCGATAGCATCAAGACGGCCATCACGGAGTTCTGTCCGATCCTCAACAGGCTAGCCAAGGCTGCAGCCGACGGAGCGGGGGGAAGGGCCCTGGAAAGGTGGTTCGGCATCCAGGGCAAGAGTCCGCAAATGTTGTCCAAGCTGAAGGAGTTTGACCGCTTTCTGAACTACCAGTGTACGCGCCTGACCTTCGTGGTGAAGCCGCTGGGCGCCACTGTGGACTGCGCCGAGGTGGTTAATGGAGATCTGGCCCAGGTCATCCGCAATCTTCCCGGAGACGGCGGCAGGCACTTCCTGCCCAGCGGCATCCGTATATTCATCCTGCCGGCTTTTGCCGGGCAAAGCCGTCAGGAGGCCTTCAACACGCTGGCCCACGAGGTCAGCCACCGGGTGCTCGATACCACGGATCGCCCGGTGGTGAATGGGGTTAAAAAGCAGACCTACGGCAAGCAGGCGGCGCTGGCGCTGGCCGCCGCGGATGGGGCCGCCGCAATGACTTGCGCGGAAAACTGGGGATATTTCTTCATGGACATGCTGGGGACCGCCTGACCCGATACCGCCGCGCTTCATCTTCGCCTCAGGGTCGGGCAGTTGCGGAAATTCAAAACGTTGCTCGTGTTCAAACCGGCGCCGGTTATCCCACCCCGGCTGCGCCCTTGCGGCTGGGGCGGGATAGCTGCAAAACCAAAAACTGCGAACGGTCTTACTCCCGCTCCACCGCCATCGCGGTAGCCTCGCCGCCTCCGATACACAGCGCGGCCATGCCGCGATTCAATCCATACTTCTCCATGGCCGCCAGCAGCGTCACCAGGATGCGCGCCCCCGAAGCGCCAATCGGATGCCCCAGCGCGCACGCGCCCCCGTGCACATTCACCTTCTCGTGCGGCAGCTCCAGCTCCTTCATCGCCGCCATCGCCACCACCGCAAACGCCTCGTTGATCTCGAACAGATCCACCTTGTCGAAGGTCCAGCCGGTCTTTGCCGCCAGCGCCTTCAGCGCGCCGATGGGCGCGGTCGGAAACAGATTCGGCGCATGCGCAAACGTCGCGTGGCCTGCGATCTTCGCCAGCGGCCTCAGCCCCAGCTTTTCCGCCTGCGAACGCCGCATCAGCACGAGCGCAGCCGCGCCGTCGGCAATCGAACTTGAATTCGCCGCCGTCACCGTTCCCCCTTCGCGAAACGCCGGCCTGAGCGTCGGAATCTTTTCGACATTGGCCCTGCCCGGCGTCTCATCCTTGAGCACCACCGTCTCGGCACGGCCAGCCTTCACCGTGACCGGCACGATCTCCGCAGCAAAGCTGCCGTCGGCCGCCGCCTTCTGCGCCCGCAGCAGCGAAGCCGCAGCATAGGCATCCTGCTGCTCGCGAGTGAAGACGCAGCGCTGTGCGCAATCCTCGGCAAAGGCGCCCATCAGCCTACCCTTGTCATAGGCATCCTCAAGCCCGTCGAGAAACATGTGATCGAGAGCCCTGCCGTGCCCCATGCGGTAGCCCGCCCGCGCGCGGTCGAGCAGATACGGCGCATTCGTCATGCTCTCCATGCCGCCGGCCACGGCAATCCTCGCGCTGCCGGCCATCAGCAGATCGTGCGCCAGCATCGCCGCCTTCATGCCCGAGCCGCACATCTTGTTCACCGTCGTTGCGCCGGTCGAAAGCGGCAGGCCCGCGGCCAGCGCCGCCTGCCGCGCCGGCGCCTGTCCCTGGCCGGCAGGCAGCACGCAGCCCATCAGCACCTCTTCCACCGCGTCCGCCGCCACGCCCGCGCGCTCAACCGCCGCGCGAATCGCCGCCGCGCCCAGCTCCGGCGCCGTTGCGCCCTTCAGTTCGCCCTGAAAAGCTCCCATCGGCGTCCGCGCCGCGCCGGCAATCACCACTGGATCGTCCATTCTCAATTCCCCACGCCCATTTGGATGCCCGGCGAAGCCGATGGCTTCGAGGCGTCAAAGACCGCTTTCAGGAGCCGGAAGCCGGGTTTCAGCCCCGGCCGCGATTCATCGCCTTCACTCGCACCTTACTTCGCCGCCATTCGCATCGCCCCATCCAGCCGGATCGTCTCTCCGTTCAGCATCCGGTTCTCGCAGATATGCTTCACCAGCGCGGCGTACTCCGCCGGCCGGCCGAGCCGCTGCGGAAAGGGCGCGCTTTTGCCCAGCGACTCCCGCACCTCGGCGGAAAACCCCGCCATCATCGGCGTCTCGAACGCACCCGGCGCAATCGTCACTACGCGAATCCCGTACCGCGCCAGCTCCCGCGCGATGGGCAAGGTCATCGCCGCCACTCCGCCCTTCGACGCCGCATACGCAGCCTGCCCGATCTGTCCTTCGAACGCCGCGATCGATGCGGTATTCACGATCACGCCGCGTTCGCCGTCCTCGCCCGGCTCCTCTTGCGCCATCGCAGCGGCGGCAACGCGGATCATGTTAAACGTCCCGATCAGATTGATCTTCACAACGCGCGCGAAGCTTTCCAGGCGGTGCGGCCCCTCGCGTCCCAATACACGCTCGGCCGGCGCAATTCCCGCGCAGTTCACCAGTCCATGCACGTGGCCAAATGCCTGCTGCGCCAGCTCAACCGCGCTCTTCGCATCCGCTTCGCTCGTAACATCCGCCGCCACAAACCGCGCCCGCTCGCCCAGCTCACCGGCCAGCGCATCGCCGGCAGCGCGATTGAGGTCGAGGGCAACCACCGAACCGCCCTCGGCCACAACCATCCGCGCTGCCGCCGCGCCCAGCCCCGACGCCGCACCGGTCACCACGAAAACCCGGCTTCGAATCTGCATCCCGCTCTCCTGTCGCGCAGCTCAATTGTCGGACGCGCCCGCAAACTGCCTGCGAGCGGCGAAAAATCATCTGTCATAATACTCCAGGAATCGGAACGCCCAGGATTGCGCCGCTCAATCCGCGTCCTCCATCCGGAGCACCGTGTGAATCCGCTCTCTCCGCACCGGCCCATCACCGCGCTCGATCAGGACGAATCGCTCTTCCGCGACACGGTCCGCCACTTTGCAGAAAAAGAGATTGCGCCGCTCGTTCGCCGCATGGACGAAGAGCAGCGCTTCGACGCCGCGCTTATCCGCCGGCTCTTCGATCTCGGCCTCATGGGCATCCCCATCCCCCCGGAGCACAACGGCGGCGGCGGCACTTTCTTCGATTCAATTCTCGCCGTCGAGACAATCTCCGCCGTCGATCCCGCAGTCGGCGTCCTCGTCGACGTGCAGAACACGCTGGCGGCCGCGGCGCTGTTGCGCTGGGCAACGCAGGAGCAAAAAGCCCGCTACCTCCCGCGCCTCGCCACTGAGACCATCGGCGCCTACGCGCTCAGCGAGGCCGGATCCGGCTCGGATGCTTTTGCGCTCCAGACCCTGGCCGAGCCGAGCGGCGGCGGCTACGTTCTCAATGGCCGCAAGCTCTGGATCACCAACGCCCGCGAAGCGGGGCTGTTCATCGTCTTTGCGACCATCGATCCGGAGGCCGGGTACAAGGGCATCACCGCATTTCTCGTCGACAGAGACACTCCCGGCTTTACCGTGGGCCGCAAGGAAGACAAGCTCGGCATCCGCGCCTCTTCCACCTGCGAGCTTATCCTCGACAACTGCGTCCTGGAGGCCGGACAGGTTCTGGGCGAGCCCGGCCTTGGCTATAAAATCGCCATCGAGACGCTCAACGAAGGCCGCATCGGCATCGGCGCGCAGATGCTCGGCCTGGCCGAGGGCGCATGGGCGCACGCCGCGAAATACGCCCGGGAGCGCAAACAGTTCGGCAAGCCGCTCGTCGAATTTCAGGCCATGCAGTTCCAGCTCGCCGAAATGGCCACCGATATCGAAGCGGCGCGGCTGATGGTCTACAACGCCGCGCGGCTTAAAGACACCGGCATGCCGTTCCGCAAGGAAGCCGCCATGTGCAAGTACTTCGCCTCGCAGGTTGCCGAGCGCGTCGCCAGCCTCGCCGTCGAAGTCCTCGGCGGCGTCGGTTTCGTCCGCGACTACCCGGTCGAAAAGCTTTACCGCGACGCCAAAATCGGCAAAATCTACGAAGGCACTTCATTCATGCAGCTCGCCGCAATTGCGAAAACGGCGCTGGGGCTTTAACCGAAGAAAGCGATGTTTGCCATGACCGCTACGCCTCGCTCACCGCGCGGCCTCAACAAGCTTTATCCCGACGCGCGCGCGGCCCTCGACGGCGTCGTCCGCGACGGCATGCTGCTGGCCATCGGCGGCTTCGGCCTGTGCGGAA
>DATGLJ010000080.1:0-4755 GCA_035294185.1 Occallatibacter sp.
AGCGAGAGCCTGACGGCCTCGACCGACGGGCAGGTGAAGAACTCGCGGGCCTCGACGGCCAACTCCGGGCTGACGGCGCTGTTTGGCGCGCTCAGGGCGGGCAACAACATGCAGAACCTGCTGGGGGCCAGCGCCTCTTCCGGATTGACGGCGCAGGGGCAGAGCACGACCGATTCGAGCCTGACGACGACCTTCGGAGCCGAAGTGGTGGACGTGCTGCCCAATGGGATGCTGGTGGTGCAGGCGACGCGGCAGCTGACCTTCTCGCAGCAGACGCAGCTGATCGAGCTGCGCGGCCTGGTGCGCCCCGAGGATGTGAGCGCGCAGAATCAGGTGCAGTCGACGGCCATGACCGATCTCGAACTCGAGGTGACGGGCAAGGGGATAGTGAACGACTCGACCTACCGGCAGAATCCGCTGGCGCGGTGGCTGCAGAGGCTGCTGGTGTTTTAAGACAGGGAGCCCGAGGCGGGGCTGGGGAAATCGATGGATAAGCTGGGCGGGCATGGCGGGGTTCGGAGATGGGCGGCTCTGTCGTTTGGCATGGGGCTGCTGCTGGTTTTCCCGGTTCTGCTTTCCGGCCAGGAGGCCGGGACGGGGCCGGCTGCCGAGGTTCAGGTCCAGTCGCCGGTCCGGTCGCGGGTCAAGGATGTGGCCACCATCGAAGGCATCCGCGACAACCAGCTGGTGGGCTATGGCCTGGTGGTGGGGCTGCGGGGCACCGGCGACAGCCAGCAGACGGTGTTTCCGGCGCAGACGCTGATTTCGGCGCTCGAGCGGCTGGGCGTGACCGTGCCGCAGACGGGGGCGATGAGCGCCAGCAACATGCAGGTCAAGAACATGGCCGCGGTTTTTGTTGTCGCCACGCTGCCGGCCTTCAGCCGGCCGGGCTACAGGATGGACGTGACGGTCTCCTCGGCCGGAGATGCGCGTTCGCTTGAGGGCGGCATCCTGCTGCTGACGCCGCTCTATGCGCCCGACGGCCAGATCTACGCGCAGGCGCAGGGAGCCCTGGTGCTGGGCGGGTACCTGGCCGCGGCGGCCGGCAATGCGCGGCAGATGAACCATCCCACTACGGCGCGGATTCCGGGCGGGGCTCTGGTGGAGCGGGCCGTGCCCTTCGACCTCAGGCAGATGAAGACGGTAAGCGTGGTGCTGAACGATGCCGATTTCCACACCGCCGAGCGGATGGCGGCGGCCATCGATGTCTCTCTGGGCGCAGGCCGCGCCCGCGCAGTCGACAGCCGGCGCGTGGAGATTGCCGTCCGCGAGGGCGAGGATGTCGCCGCGCTCCTCGACCGGGTTGAGGAGACCGAGATCGACGTCTATCCGCGGGCGCGCGTGGTGGTCAACGAGCGCACCGGAACGGTGGTGATCGGCGGGACGGTGCGGCTGCAGCCGGTCTCGATCCTGCACGGCGGCCTGAGCATCAACGTGATCTCGCGCGTCGAGGTTTCGCAGCCCAACGCGCTGGCGGCCGGCGCAACGCAGGTGGTGCAGCAGACATCGGTTCAGGCTCAGGATAAGCCGGTAAACCGGATCGAACTCAAGGAGGGGGCGACGGTCGAAGACCTGGTCGAAGCGCTGCAGCAGAGCGGGGCCGGGGCGCGGGATGTGATCTCGATCCTGCAGGCGATGAAAGAGGCCGGCGCGCTGGAGGCGGATCTGGTGGTGCTCTGACGGGGATGGGCGGATGACGATGGCAATCGGGGTGCAGTGGGCGGCGATGAGCGCCGGAAGAGTTGCAGCGCAGGCGGGGGAACAGGCGAGCGATCGGCCCTCGCCCAGGCTGGTGCGGGCGGCCCAGGAGTTCGAAGGGATGATGATGAAGGAGCTGCTCGAGCCAATGACTGAGCCAATGACCTCCGGCAGCGGGCCGGCGGGCGATGAGGACGGGGACGATTCCGGCTCGGACGGAGCGCTGGGGGAGTTCGCCGGCGAGGCTCTGGGGCAGGCGCTCAGCCGGCAGGGGGGATTCGGCATAGCGAACCGCATCGTGGAGCAGCTTTCCCATTCCGGTAACCGGCCGAAAACCGGAAAGGTAACCGGAAAAATGCACGGCAATACCGTAATGGGAGCCGCTGAATGACTAGAGTGATTCGTAAGGTGGCCGATAACCGGGCAAGGGAGAGACGGATATGGAGGTTCGAAGCGGGTTTGACGCGCTGACGTCGCTGTTGGGGATCAATGCGCCGGCGCCGGCGGGTGCGGGTGCGGCCGGCGCGGCCGGCGCCGGTCGCCTGCCGGACGCCGATCGCGCCACTCTGAGCCCGGCGGCGAGCGGAATGGCGCAGGCGGCCGGCGACGGCGATGTGCGGATGGACAAGGTCGCCGCGGTGCAGGCGGCGCTGGCCCAGGGAAGCTATGATGTTCCGGCCTCGGCCGTGGCCTCAAAGCTGGTGAATGCGATGCTGGGCGCCTGAGCTGTGGCGCTTCGGTTGCGCGGCCGGGCGGAAGGAAGATGTGTTGTTGACGACAGCCGAGCCAATGCGGACGGTTCATCCCGGGCTGAAAGCCCTGGTGGCGGAGGCTTCGCAGGCGCTGGCGCGCATGGATCGTGCGCGGCTTGAGGATCTGGCCCATGCCTGTCAGGCGCTCAATCGCTATGCAGAGCCTGGGTATCTGCAGTCGCTGAGCCGTGAGCAACGGGCGGAGCTGGCCGAAGAGGCGCGGCAGGCGCGCGGCGAGATGGCCGTATTTGCGCGCGTGCTCGAAGCGACGCGGTCCAATCTGAAGGTGATGCATCGGCTGCGGGAGCTGCGCATGAGGCCGATCGTCTACAGCGAACCGGAGGCGCGCGGATGCGGGCAGATGGAGCGCGGGCCTGCCGCAGGCGGCGGCGCGGAGAGCGGCCATGGGGACGATTAATTCCGCTTACAACGTGATTGCGGGCGCTTTGGACGCCGACCAGCAGGCCCTGAGCGTTGTCGCCAACAATGTGGCGAACGCCAATACGCCCGGCTACACAACCGAGACGCCGGACTGGGAGCAGAATGCTCCGGTCACGATCAACGGCATGGTTCTGGGCGCGGGCGTGACCGAGACCGGCGCAACCTCGCAGCGCGACCGGGTGCTGGAGGAGCGGCTCGATCAGCAGCGGCAGCTGGCCGCGGCCTCCGGCGCGCGCCTGGCGGCGCTGAACCAGATGCAGGCCCTGTTTCCGCCGGATTCGGGCTCATCGAGTTCTGCTGCAGGCGACATCGGCAGCGATATCACGAATTTCTTCGACTCGTTCTCTTCTCTTGAAGCCAATCCGACCGACAATGCTTTGCGCGAGCAGGTGCTCTCGTCGGCCTCCACGCTGGCCGGCGATATTTCCGGCGCGGCCGGCAGCCTGAACCAGCAGCGCGCGGCGCTGGACCAGGAGGCCTCCGGCGTGGCCAGCCAGGTAAACTCGCTGACTGCGGCGATTGCGCAGTTGAATCTTGAGATCCAGTCGGTCTCGGCCGGCGGCGACGCGGGGACGCTGGAAGACCAGCGGCAGCAGGACCTGAGCCAGCTGTCGCAGCTTATCGGCATCAATCAGGTGACGACCGAAGACAACGGGCTTTCCGTAACCACGACCTCCGGGCAGCTGCTCGTTTCGCAGGGGCAGAGCTACCAGCTGAGCACGGGGACGGTCAACGGGGTCACGGACTTTTTTCTCGGCGGCGTGGACATCACCTCGGATCTGGCCGGCGGCGGAGGGCAGCTTGGCGGCTATCTGACGGCGCGCGACGGCGACATTCCGAATGCGCTCAGCGCGCTCGATCAGCTGGCTTATGGCATTTCGACCGCGGTGAATGCGCAAAACAACAGCGGTACCGACCTGGGCGGGGTGACAGGGACGGCAGCGAGCCCGCTTTACATCTTCAATGAGCCCGCGCAGGTGGCCGGCAGCGCGGCGGCGATGACGGTAACGATGACCGATCCCGGCCAGATTGCGGCGGCCGCCGCGGGAGCGGGGACGGGCGACAATTCGAATGCGCTGGCGATGGCCGCGCTGGCCAATCAGCCGGTGGTGAGCGGACAGACGCCGATCGATTACTACTCGAACTTTGTTTCTGCGCTCGGTTCCACGGTTTCTCAGGTGCAGACGGAGAATACGGCCCAGAACGCCTCGGTCACGCAGCTGCAAACGCAGCGCGATGCGCTTTCGGGCGTCAACCTGAACGACGAGGCCGCCGCGCTGTCGACGCTCGAGACCAGCTATCAGGCGGCCTCGCAGATGTTCAACATTCTGAATACGGTGATGACCTCTGCGCTGAATCTCGGCGTGGAGACTGCGGTGGCCTAGAAGCGGCCAGGAGCCATCTCATGCGCGTGGATCCCTTCTACATTTCCAGCCTTGTCGGCTCGCTCGACCAGACGCAGAGCGGCGAGCAGCAGTTGTCGGCCGAGCTTTCGAGCGGGGTGAGCATCACCTCGATCGGCCAGAATCCGGTAGGCGCGGGCGAGAACGTTCTGCTGCTGAACCAGATTCAGCAGGACGATTCGTTTACCGCAAGCTCGGATATGGTGACCGGGCAGCTGCAGGTGGCCGATTCGGCGCTGGGCAGCGTGGTCTCCGAGCTGACGCAGGCGATCTCGCTGGCCACCAGCGCCAACAACGGGACGCTGAACGCCAGCGATGTGAAGTCGATCGGCCAGCAGATTGCCGGGATTCTCGGCGAGGTCGAATCGCTGGCCAATACAAGCTACCAGGGCCAGTACATCTTTGCCGGCGGGCAGACCGGCACGGCTCCCTTCAGCACCTCGAGCGGGCTCACGCCGAAC
>DATGLJ010000081.1:0-2257 GCA_035294185.1 Occallatibacter sp.
CGCACCATCGAGGCCGTCGAGAAGACCGGCGCAGCCATCGTAGGCCTGCCCGCCGTAGACACCATCAAGCAGGTGGAGCGCACTGCCGCCGGGCCGCTCATCACCGCGACCATTCCGCGCGAATACATCGTGCAGGCGCAGACGCCGCAGGGCTTTCGCTGCGAGCTGCTGCGCCGCGCCTTTGCCGAGGCCGAGGCCGACGGCTTCACCGGCACTGACGAGGCCAGCCTGGTCGAGCGCGCCGGAGCGCAGGTCACCGTCGTCCCCGGCTCGCCCGCGAACCTGAAGATCACGCAGCCCGGCGACCTGGAGTTGGCGGCCTTCTATCTGCGCCAGCGGTCTTCAAGGTAATCTGAAAGACGGAAGCTCGCATGAAGATACGCATTGGATATGGATGGGATTCGCACGCCTTCAAGCCGGGCGTGCCGTTGCGCATCGGTGGCCTGGCCATCGAGCACCCCGAGGGGCTGGCCGGCCACTCCGACGGCGATGTGCTGCTGCATGCCATTACAGACGCCCTGCTCGGCGCGGTTGCGGCCGGCGACATCGGCAGCTTTTTCCCACCGGGCGACCCGCGCTGGAAGGGGGCCGACTCGGCCATCTTTCTGAACATCGCCCTTGAAGAGATCCAGAACGCGGGCTACCGCATCGCCAATGTGGACACGACGCTGGTGCTGGCTGCCCCGCGCATCAGCCCCATCGCTGCCGAAATGCGCGAGCGCGTCGCCTCGCTGCTCGATATTCCGCTCGGCGACATCAGCATCAAGGCCAAGACGCCCGAAGGTCTCGGCCTCGATCACGTGGCGCAGGCCCACGCCATCGTCCTGCTCGAAAAGGTGGAAGAGACCGACGACCTCAAAGTGTTGCACGCAGAACTGGAAGAGGGCATGACCGTTAGCGCAGGAGAAATCGACGAGATTCTCGGCGAGCTGGGCGGAGAACTGGGTAGCAAGCGTGCCATCCGGAAGCCGGCCTTTGATACCGAAGACTTCACCTGATCGCGAAAACAGCCCGGGGTGCCCCAGGGCCGCCCGTCCGGACCTGGGACCGCAGCCACCGGCCGCTCATTTGTAACCGAAATAGTATCTTTTCAGAAAAATGCCTCAAATCACCCCTCGCGTCCGTTTTGCTCCCTCGCCCACCGGCTATCTGCACGTCGGCGGAGCCCGCACCGCTCTCTTCAACTGGCTCTTTGCGCGCCACTTTAGCGGCACGCTGATTCTGCGCATTGAAGACACTGACTTCGAGCGCTCGTCCGAAGCCATGGTCGAGGGTATTCTGGAGGGCATGCGCTGGCTCGGCCTCAACTGGGACGAAGGCCCGTTCTTTCAGTCGCAGCGCCTTGATCTCTACCGCGCCACGGCCGAAAAGCTGCTGGCCAGCGGCCACGCCTACTACTGCTTCTGCACCAAAGAGGAGCTAGAGCAGCGCCGCGCCCAGGCCACTGCTGCCGGACGGCCGCCGATGTATGACCGCCGCTGCCGCCGCATCGCGCCCGCCGATGCCGCCGCGCGCAAGGCCGCCGGCGAGGCGGCCGCATTGCGTTTTGCCGTGCCGGAAGAGGGCAGCACCAGCTTTGACGATGCAGTCTTCGGCAAGGTCGAGTTTGCCAACAGCGAAATTGAAGACTTCGTGCTGCTGCGCTCCGACGGCATCCCGACTTATCACCTGAGCGTAGTAGCCGACGACGTGGACATGCGCCTGACGCACATCATTCGCGGCGCGGACCACCTCTCGAACACGCCGAAACAAGTCCTTCAGTACCGCGCACTGGGTGCGCCGCTGCCGGTCTTCGCGCATGTGCCGCTCATTCTGGGGCCGGACAAAACGCGCCTCTCCAAGCGTCACGGGGCTACGAGCGTGATCTCCTACAAGGATATGGGCATTGTGCCCGAAGCCTTCCGCAACTTCCTGGCACTGCTCGGCTGGACGCCCGGCTCCGCTCACAAGGACCGCGAAATCTTCTCATCGGAAGAGCTCATCCAGCTCTTCGGCCTCGACGGCATCTCGAAGTCCAATGCCGTCTTTGACAACGACAAGCTGGCCTGGTTCAACACCGAGTACATCCGCGCCTATCCGGCCGGGCGGCTGCTGCCGCTGGTCGAGCAGGAGTGGCAGAAGGCCGGCTTCACGCCCACACGCACGGCCGGGGAGATTCTGGCCGCGATCGAGCTGCTGAAGCCGCGTGCCCGCAACCTGAAGGACTTCTCGACAGCGTTCTGTGCCTATTTCAGCGACAAATTTGCGTTCGACGCGG
>DATGLJ010000082.1:0-10149 GCA_035294185.1 Occallatibacter sp.
CCGCCAGCCAGCCGCCGCTCCAGGTCCAAAAAGAGAAAAGCGGAAAGACGAACGCAGCCAGCACGACGGCTACCGCGCATCCACCCGCAAGACGGAAGCGGTCAGCGCCGGAGCCCCACGGAATCAGCGCGGCCATCGCCACCGACCAGAACTCAAAGATCGTTGCCAGCTGCGCGTGGTCGGCGGCTGCGCCAAAACCGCCGAGCAGAAACGGGCCATTGCCGATCCAGCCCCACAGTTTGCCGCCGGTGTAGAGCGCGAATCCAGGGCCGCCTGCGACGCCGGAGAGCGATGCGCCCACGAACGCGAAAACGATGGCCGCGATAGCCGCAATGGCCAAATTGCCAAGCAGCGCCTGCGCCGCCGAGCGCGACCGGCCCAGCCCTGTATTGATCAGCGCCATGCCGGCGATCGCCAGCGGCGCCAGCAGCAGCAGCGCAAGCGTAAGCGCGAAGGAGGCCTCGGTCATGGGCGCTCCTCGCCGCGGCGGTGCATGTGCCCGCGCACGGCAACGGCCAGGCCCATTGCCTCGACGGCCAGGCCGCAGACCACAAAGGCTGCGCGCGGCCCCGGGGCAGGGAACAGCACCAGTGCGGCAACGGTCAAAAAGAACCCCGCGGGCATCACGAGCAGTCCGGCGTATTTCATGGGCCTTCCCCCGGCTGGTTTTTTTGAAGGCGGTTCAGCAGACGCACAGTTCCGCCCTGTCCACGGCTGGATGGCATTGTTGGCTGCTATCCGTGCGCCAGGCTCTGCCAGCGGCCATTGCGCGTTTATGAATTCTAAACGATGTTGCTGATGGAAGCGGAACGGAATTGGAGGGCCATTTTCCGGATGATTTGCCTGCGAAGATTTCTCGATTGCCTGGCGGTGCAGACCTGAGCGCGCCCGCCGCGTTTCCTGATCTCTCCTTCATATGCTGTGCAGCGAGGTCTGCGGCGGACATATCGTATGGCTGCCCGGGGCCGCGCAGAAGATCGATCGGAGCTGGATCGAAACCGCCGCGCAGATGCCAAGAGCAGGCCTGACGTGATATTTTGTTGTCGGAAATTTTTTCGATTCCCCGGCGATGCGCTCTGCCGGGGGAGACAGTCACGCTGGGCTTATTAACCGTCATTTTTCTTCGTGAACGAAACCGGACTACGGCGCAAAACGGCGTCATGCGTTTGCGCCGCGTTTTTCGCAATTTTGCGCGCCAGCCTCTTGCGGGTCGAACATGGACTGCTATAGTGATTCTTCAGGTCACCTCACCTGGCAGCCTGTTTTTTACCAAGAGCGATTTTTGTAGGTAACCTTTGCCCCCGCGGCGGCGGCCGCCGGCGCGGGCGCACTTAGACGCGAAAATCAAGCAGGGACAACATGCCGCAAATCTTCGACCGCAGCTCCAATGCACTGGCCCGCATGAGCCTGGTGTTGACGGGGTTGATTGTGATTGCCCTGGGAGTCACGCTGGATCAGTTGCAACGCTCGCCGTGGGTCACACGGCAGGGCCAGCGTCCCGATCAGCCGGTTCCGTTCAGCCATAAGCATCACGTGCAGGGGCTCGGCCTGCAGTGCCAGTACTGCCACACTACGGTTGAAAAATCGAGCTACGCCGGCATTCCGCCGACGCGCACCTGCATGAACTGCCATGCGCAGATCTGGACGAACGCGCAGCTTCTCGAGCCGGTGCGCGACAGCTGGTACACCGGCCAGTCGATCGTGTGGACCAAGGTGCACGACCTGCCCGACTTCGTTTACTTCAATCACTCCATTCACGTGAACAAGGGAATCGGCTGCGAGACCTGCCACGGCCGGGTGGACGAGATGCCGCTGATGTATGCGCAGAATACGCTGCAGATGGAGTGGTGCCTGGACTGCCACCGCAATCCGGCAAAGAACCTGCGGCCGACCAGCGAAATTTACAACATGGCCTGGCGAAGCCCCGCGCCCGATCATCCGGTGTGGTGTTCGGCCCAGCCGAACCAGCCGGGCGTGCCCACGGCGCAAAGCGTGAGCTGCACGACCCGCGACCCGAGTAGCGGCGCCGGCGACGAGATGGCTGCTCTGCAGCTTCCTGCGGCGGGCGCGGCCTCGGCCGCGGCGGGCGATGCCGCTCCGGCCGCCGTGCCGGTTTCTGTGAGTTACAGGAAATTCACCAGCCAGGACGATCTCGGTCATTTCCTGCTCGAGCATTACAACATCCGCAATTCCCGCGATCTGATGAGCTGCGAGGTGTGCCACCGATGAGCCGCGATGGAGACAGCCCGATGAATACGGTGGGAAGCGCGATGGACAGCGCCGTACATGACAAAACGGAAGCCGCAAAGAGCGAAACTGCCGAGCCGATGACTCTCGATGCAGTTCGTGCGAAGTTGAAAAACGCGAGGGGCAAAAGGCTCTGGCGCTCGATCGACGAGCTGGCCGACACGCCGGAGTTTCGAGCTGCGGTCGAGCGGGAGTTTCCGGCGGCCGCGCCGGAGTGGATTGATCCGGTCTCGCGCCGCGGTTTTCTCAAGCTCATGGGAGCTTCGATGGCTCTGGCCGGCATGGCCGGCTGCACCAAGCAGCCCGACGAGCCCATCTATCCCTATGTCAAGGCTCCCGAAGATCTTGTTCTCGGTAAGCCGAACTACTTTGCCTCGGTTCATCCGCTGCCGGTCGGCGCAACGCCGCTGCTGGTCAAGAGCAGCGAGTACCGGCCTATCAAGGTTGACGGCAACCCCGAGCACCCGTATAACGCCGGATCGTCGGATGTCTTTGCGCAGGGTTCGCTGCTCGATCTCTACGATCCGGACCGCTCGCAGCGCATCCTCTATCGCGGCGAGAGCCGGAGCTGGCTCGAATTTGTTCAGGCATTTCAGGACAAAGTCGCTTCGACCAAAGACGGAACGGGGATCTACTTTCTGAGCGCGACCATCACCTCGCCCACGCTGGCGCGGCAGTGGGGCGAAGTGCAGAAGGCTTATCCCAGGGCGAAGCTGGTGCAGTACGATCCGGCGGTGGCCGGAACGCTGGCCGAAAAGGGAATCAATACGCAGTACGATCTGAGCGCGGCCGCCGTTCTCGTCTCGCTCGACGCCGATTTCCTCTCGACTGCGGCATATCCCGGCTTTCACAGGCTGGTGCGCGACTATGCCTTCGGCCGCAAGCAGCCTGAAAACGGCAGCATGAACCGGCTCTATGCCGTCGAAAGCTCGACGACCACGACCGGCATGAAGGCCGAGCATCGCCTGGGCCTTCGCGCCAGTGAGATTCCCGCCTTCGCGGCTGAACTCGCCAGGGCGGTCGGCGTGGAGGGCGTCCGTCCGCCGGCGTATGCGTGGACCGGCGAGCAGCAGAGATTTCTGGCTGCGCTGGCGAAGGATCTGAAGGCCAATGCCGGCAGGAGCGCCGTGCTGCCGGGGCTTTATCAGCATCCGGCGGTCGCCGAGCTGGCCATGGCGATCAACAGCGCGCTCGGCAATATCGGCAAGACGGTCTTCGTCACCGACGAGACCATTAACCCGCTGCCTTCCGATCAGATAGGCGACTTCAAGGCTCTGGTCGCCGATCTCAATGCCGGCAAGGTCGACTGGCTCGTCATCCTGAATTCGAATCCCGTCTACACGGCGCCAGCCGATCTGAACTTTGCCGATGCCTTCAATAAGGCCAATGTCGTCGTCCATCTCGGCAGCCATCTGGACGAGACCGGCCAGATCTCGCACTGGCATATTCCGGCCGCGCACTATCTCGAGTCGTGGTCGGACGCGCGCGCCTACGACGGCACGGTCTCCATTGTCCAGCCGCTCATTGATCCGCTTTACGGCGGCCACTCTGCACATGACATTCTGCAGGTTCTGCTCAGCCAGCCCCTCCAGAGCGCTTATGAATCGGTGCGCGAGACCTGGCGTCCGGTTCTTGAAAAGAGCGCGCAGGGCGACTTCGAGAAGGGCTGGCGCAGATCGCTGCACGACGGCTGGATCGCCGATACTGCGTTTGCAAAGTCGGGCAAGGCCGGTGCGGCCGGCTTCCGCGGCGATATTCCCGCGCCAGCCAGCAGGGACTCGATCGAGATCATCTTCCGGCCCGATCCGAATATCTACGACGGCCGCTGGTCGAATGTGGGCTGGCTGCAGGAGCTGCCCAAGCCGGTCACCAATCTGAGCTGGGACAACGCCGCCCTCGTTTCGGCCGCGACGCTTACCAGGCTCGGCCTCGAAGAGGACGACATTGTCGAACTGAGCGTCGGCAACGGCCGCGTCAAAGCGCCGGTCCTGGTCGCTCCCGGCCATCCCGACAACTCTGTCACCGTCTATCTCGGCTACGGCCGCGAGTTCGCCGGCCGGGTGGGCTCGGGCCAGGGCTTCAACGCCTACCTCATTCGCAATACGTGGGGCCATTTCTACGCCACCGGCGGCATCCGCAAGGTTGAGGGCAAGTGGGGCATCGCCGTCACCAAGAGCCACTACCAGGACCATCGGGCCAGAGTCTTCGGCGGTCCGGGGGCCGACGGCGACCAGGACCACTCGCTCGAAGCCGACGAGGCGCTCGGCATTCGCGGCATCGTTCGCTTTGCCTCGCTCGACGAATTCAGGCAGAACCCGAACTTTGCGCACGAGGGCGACTACCGCGAGACGCCCGACATGGGCACGTCGCTGTTCCCCAACTGGACCTACAACGGGAACGCGTGGGGCATGTCAATCGACATGAACAGCTGCACGGGCTGCAATGCCTGCATCGTGAGCTGTTATGCCGAGAACAACATCCCGGTCGTCGGCAAGCAGCAGGTGCGCATCGGCCGCAACATGCAGTGGATCCGCATCGACACGTACTTTGAAGGCGATCTGGCGGCGCCGCGGGCGCACTTCCAGCCCATGCTCTGCCAGCACTGCGAGAACGCGCCCTGCGAGCAGGTTTGCCCGGTGGGCGCAACGGTGCACTCGGCCGAAGGCCTCAACATGATGGTCTACAACCGCTGCGTCGGCACCCGCTACTGCTCGAATAACTGTCCGTACAAGGTGCGCCGCTTCAACTTCCTGCTCTACTCCGACTACGAGACCGAGAGCCTGAAGCTGATGCGCAACCCCGACGTTACGGTGCGCTCGCGCGGCGTGATGGAGAAGTGCAGCTACTGCGTGCAGCGCATCCAGGAGGCCAAGATCGAGGCCGACAAGGAGAATCGCCCGATCCGCGACGGCGAGATTCAGACCGCCTGCCAGCAGGCCTGCCCGGCTTCGGCCATCACCTTCGGCAACATTAACGACAAGAACAGCCGCGTGGCCAAACTGCGCGCCATGCAGCGCAGCTATCAGGTGCTCGCCGACCAGAACACACGTCCCCGCACTACTTACGTGGCTGAAGTATTGAATCCGAATTCCGAACTCGAAGCAACGCCGGTGGAGCACGAGCCGG
The DNA here is from genome assembly GCA_035294185.1 of Occallatibacter sp. Taxonomy (GTDB): domain Bacteria; phylum Acidobacteriota; class Terriglobia; order Terriglobales; family Acidobacteriaceae; genus Telmatobacter. The sequence continues at coordinate 5,374 of DATGLJ010000082.1, forward strand.
CAAAGGGTTAATCCGCGATGGCAACAAGCAAAGTCAATCTTCGCGACCGCGTCGATCCCGCAACCGGGGAATACCGGGTTATTGCGCCGGGTGAAACCTTCCGGTCGGTTACCGACAGGATCACGCGCATTGTGCTCACGCCGCACACGCCCCTCGGCTGGTTCGGGTATTTTGCCGTCGCCGGCGGCGGAGCGGTGATGCTGCTGGTCGCCCTCACCTGGCTGTTCCTGAAGGGTGTCGGCATCTGGGCGATCACCATCCCCGTCGCCTGGGGATTCGCCATCATTAACTTCGTCTGGTGGATCGGCATCGGCCACGCCGGAACCCTGATTTCGGCCATTCTGCTGCTCTTCAAGCAGGGCTGGCGAAACTCCATCAGCCGCTTCGCCGAGGCGATGACGATCTTCGCCGTCATGTGCGCCGGTTTGTTCCCGCTGATCCACGTTGGCCGCCCGTGGCTGGGATACTGGCTCTTTCCCCTGCCTTTGACCATGACGGTGTGGCCGCAGTTCCGCTCGCCGCTCATGTGGGACGTATTTGCGGTTTCGACCTATGCCACCATTTCGGTGGTCTTCTGGTACGTCGGCATGGTGCCGGACTTCGGCACCTTCCGCGACCGCGCGCAATCGAAGATCGGCCAGTACTGCTATGGCCTGCTCTCGCTCGGCTGGCGCGGCTCGGCGCGGCACTGGATGCGCTACGAGACGGCCTCTCTTCTGCTGGCGGGCCTGGCTACGCCGCTGGTGCTCTCGGTGCATACGGTCATCAGCTTTGACTTTGCCGTGGCAGTTCTGCCCGGCTGGCACACCACGATCTTTCCGCCCTACTTTGTCGCCGGCGCCATCTACTCCGGTTTCGCCATGGTGCTCACCCTGGCCATCCCGCTGCGCAAGTATTACGACCTGGCGGCGCTGGTCACCGACCGTCACATCGACAACATGGGCAAGATCATGCTGGTGACCGGCTTCATCGTGGGTTACGGCTACGGCATGGAAGCCTTTATGAGCTGGTACTCGGCAGACCACTGGGAGGCGTTTACCTTCTGGAACCGCGCCTTCGGTCCCATGGGCTGGTCCTACTGGGTGCTCATCACCTCGAATCTCGTCATCCCTCTTACTACGCTCTGGTCGCGCAAGCTGCGCACCAACATCCCGTTTATGTTCCTGATCTCGCTCATCGTGAACACCGGCATGTGGTTTGAGCGATTTGTCATCGTCGTCACCAGCCTTTACCGGGATTTTCTGCCGTCCTCGTGGGGCACCTACCGCGCCACCAAGTGGGACTACATGACCTTCGCCGGCACGCTTGGGTTCTTCACCTTCATGTTCCTGTTGTTTGTGCGCTTCCTGCCCATGATTCCCATGAATGAAGTTCGCATGTTGCTGCCCTCGGCCAAGGTCAAGGCCAGGCCGGGATCGGAGGTTGTTCAATAATGCCCCCGCGCGAAGGAATCTATGGCCTGCTGGCCGAATTCGAAACGCCGGGCGACCTGGTGAGGGCCGCGCGGCAGGCTTACCACGACGGCTGGCGCCGCCTGGACTGCTACTCGCCGTTTCCCATCGAGGAGGCGGCCGAGGCGATCGGTTTCCACCGCAACAGGGTGCCGCTCCTCTGCCTTATCGGCGGCCTGATGGGCGGTGCGGCCATGTTTGCGCTCGAAACCTGGATCTCGGTGCTGGCCTATCCTGTCAACATCGGCGGCCGGCCGCTCTATTCCTGGCCGGCGTTCATCGTGCCGGCTTACGAATGGACGATTCTGTGGGCCGGTCTATCGGCGGCCTTCGGCATGTTTGCGCTCAACGGGCTGCCGTCGCTTTATCATCCGCTGTTTAACGCGCCCAACTTCCGCAATGGCGCCACAGTCGACAAGTTTTTCCTCTGCCTCGAGTCGCTCGATCCCAAGTTCGATCTGCAGCAGTCGCGAAGCTACCTCGAGTCCCTCAAGCCGGTTTCGGTGGTGGAGGTGGAGTACTAATGCAGAACAGGGAACAAACGAACAAGCGAACGAGGGAACCAGGAAAGCGCTCCCTGACTGCTCGCGCGGCTGCTTTATCGGCATGCGCTGTGCTGCTGCTCGCCGCCGGCTGCCGCCAGGACATGCAGAACGAGCCCAAGATGATTCCCCAGCGCGGCACCAGCTTTTTTGCCGATCATCGCAGCGCGCGCCCGCAGGTGGCGGGTACCGTCGCCCGCGGGCAGGGCGATGAGGACAGCTACTTCTACACTGGCGTGGTGCAGGGTCCAAACGGCTACAAGGAAGAGCAGAACCTGATGCCGTTTCCGGTGACTATGGAGGTGCTGCGCCGCGGCCAGGAGCGCTTCAACATCTATTGCACGCCGTGTCACTCGCGTGTGGGCAACGGCCTGGGCGAGATCGTGATGCGCGGCTATAAGCCGGCCGCCAATCTCCACGACCAGGTGCGTCTCTCGCAGCCTCTTTCGCACTATTTCTATGTGATGACGCACGGCTACGGCGCCATGCCCGACTACTCGGCGCAGCTTACGCCTGCCGATCGCTGGGCGGTGGCTGCCTACATCCGCGCGCTGCAGCTCAGCCAGGCGGCCACCACGCAGGATGTTCCTGCCGGAACGCAGGTGCGCGACCTTAAGGAAATCGCCCGCGAGCAGGGGCTGCCGGAGAGCGATGCAGGGCCGTGGACGCTGCCTGCGACCTACGTCCAGCCCTATAACCCTGTGACCAGCGAAGGTACGCCCGCCATGGCTCCGGCCAATCCGGCAGACCCGAAGATTTCGATTCCAGCAACCAAAACGCCCGCCGCGGCGGCGAAGTAAGGATTTACGGAATGGCTCAACCTTCTCACGCGAAACAGCTCCCCGCCGATCTCAGCGCTCCGGCCTTCGTGGACGGCTGGCGGAATCGCGCGCTTGGCGTTGGAGTGGTCTTCTCGATTCTTGCCGTGATTCTGGCGTTTGTGGCCCAGACGGCGGATCCCGCGCATCTCGGCTGGGATCATTTTCTGCGCGCCTGGACCCTCGGCCTTACGCTCACCTGGGGATTCGCCATCGGCGGCCTGACCATGCTGATGGTGCAGTACTGCTCGGGAGGCAAGTGGGGCCTGCTGCTGCGCCGGCTTTTCGAGGCCATGAGCCGCACCTGGCCGCTGGTCGTCCTCTACTGGCTGGTGATCGCCGTCTTCGTGAAGCGGCTGTACCTCTGGGCGAGGATCGACCATCCCGAGGAGGCGTTGCATGCCGGCATCATCACCGAAATCCAGGCGCACTGCATTGCTTTCAAGCGGCCCATGCTCAATATCCACGCGTTCTGGGCGGTGAGCCTGTTTAGTTTTGCGATCTGGGCGTTCTACGCCATGCGGCTCAATGCTCTGAGCCTCGAACGAGACCAGCAGGGCCCCGAGACCACGCCGTACTGGATCAAGAAATTCGAGAACATCAGCGGACCCGGCATCGTGGTCTACTCCGTTCTCATGACGGCCTGCTCCATCTACTGGATCATGTCGATGGACGTGACCTGGTTCTCGACCGTCTATGGTTTGCTCTACCTTGTCGAGCAGGGTTTCCAGGTGCTCGCCTTTGCGATCATCGTGGCGCTTGCGCTGTCGAAGGCCGAGCCCTTCAGGACCATCCTGCGCCAGACCGAACAGCACGATCTCGGCAAGCTGACCTTCGCCTTCGTGATGCTCAACATCTACCTCAGCTTCGGCCAGTTCCTGATCATCTGGTCGGGCAACCTGCCGGCCGAAATTAACTGGTATCTCGATCGCTTCCGCGGCGGCTGGGGGGTCATTATCACGCTGGACTTCATCTTCCACTGGCTGATTCCGTTCACGCTGCTGCTTTCGCGGGATCTCAAGCGCAACAAGAAGCGGCTGACGCGCACCTGCCAGTTCATGATCTTCGCCGTGGCTTTCAATCTGTTCTGGCTCATCGAGCCTAACTTCAAGGACGCGGCGCGCAACCTGCACTTCAGCTGGGGCATTCTCGAGTACATCGCCGTTCCGGTAGCCATGACAGGCTTCTGGGTGGCGTATTTCTGCGCGCAGTTGAAGAAGCGGCCGCTGGTGCAGGTCAACGATCCGCATCTGGCGGAGATTCTGGAGCCCGAACATGCCATCGCATAAGGAAGAGTTTCCCGGCGGAGGCCGCCCGCCCGAGCACATTCCCGGCGGCCACGAGCCCGAAGCCGTCGATATATCGGCCGGCTACGAGGTCAGCGACGTCAAGATCGCCGGCATCATCGTATTCCTGGTCGCTCTCGGCATCTTTGTCGCGGTTACGGCGGTGCTCTGCTACGGCATCGGCAAGGTGATCAATGCGCGGCTCAATCGCGAGGATGGTCCCAACAGCAAGTGGACCAAAACCGTCGATATCCGCCAGCTTGGGAATATGCCCTCCAGCCCCGATATGCAGAACAAGGTGGCGGAGCTGACGCAGACATTCCCCACCCCGCGCGTGCAGACCGACGACGGCAACCAGGACCTGGCCGATCTGCACCGGCGCGAGGACCTGCTGCTCGATAATTATTCCTGGGTGGATCGGCAGCAGGGCAAGGTGAGGATTCCGATCGAGCGCGCCATGGAGCTGATCGCGCAGCGCGGCCTGCCCGTAGCGCCTCCGGCGCAGACGGAGCCGCTGATGACCGGCGATACGAAGCCCGTGGTCACGGCGCCCTTGACCGATGGATTCGCCCGCACCGCGTATGAGCAGGAGCTGCCCGCAGTCGAAGGCAATCCGGTAGGCGACCAGCCGGGAGCAGGCAAGGCGGGCGTGGAATAAGAACGAGCCGGTCTCCGGACC
>DATGLJ010000083.1:0-2082 GCA_035294185.1 Occallatibacter sp.
AGGGCGAGAGCACAGCGGGCAGATCATCATGTCTGATCGCCGCCGCGCTTGCGGAATACGATCTTCAGCTCGCGCCGCCAGTGTTCTCCCAGAGCAATAAGCTCCCAGTCGATCCGCGGATCGAAATAGCGCAGCACCGGCTCGTTGGCCGGATGGATGCGCAGCGCCGGCGCAATGAGCAGCAGGCGGGGATCGCGCCGAGAAACCGCGGCCCCGGCAAAGTAGCCCTGGCGCTCGAAGGCGGAAAGCGGTTCAGCTCCATTGAAAGGCTGCCGATCGGCATTCAGCGCGCGCACGCGAATCCAGTAGTCGAGCGCCTGCAGCGGCAGATGCAGATCCTCATCAGCCTTAATCTCGATCACGGCAAGCCTGCCTTCGCGGTCGAGCGTAAGCAGGTCCAGCATGCCGCGCTCGCCGCTGGAAAGCGCCGGAACCTGCGAGCAGAGCAGGTCCCCTCTCAGGCCGGGAAGCAACCAGGAGATTCCGGAGCGCAGCTCGGCTTCAAGCCATCGCTCAGGCTGCATGCGGTAAATCGGATCGGTATGCGCGCCATCGCGATGCCGGCCCAAAAACAGCCGCCTGCACAGCTCGCGGCATAACTCCTGGTTTTCCCCGGTAAGCGGAGTTTCGTTCGCGCCCGCGCCGAATGTCACTTCGTCTTCGCGCGAAAACGAGTGCGCGCTCACGCCGTGCCGCACGCGCGCGAATTCCAGCCCGTGCAGAAGCAGCCCGACCTCCGTGGGCGAAGCTGCGCGCAGCTCCACGCGCTCACGCGCGCCCTCGGGAATGAGCGCAAGGATGCGATCGATGCCGGCCTGGCAGCGCTCGATAGCCGCCTGCGCCGAGAAGGCATGCACGAGACGCGATTCGAGGTTCCCTGTATCGCGAAAATCGACCTGCGCCAGCTCCTCGCTGCGCTCATCGAGCGTATAAAGTTCGAATTTCGCCGCGCCGTGATTGAGCCAGGCCATGCGCTCGGCCGTCGTGCGCCATGCCCCGGCCGGAACAATCACTTTCAGCCCGCCGAAATGCCGCCGCACATCGCCTTGCTGCCGGCAGTAATCGAGCCAGAGGAGGCCGATCGTCAAAACCCCGTCGACAAGCGCGGAAGATTCGGCTGCGCCGACGCCGACAACAGCTTCGGCTGCATTGCCATGCAGCAGCCGGCCGCGCACATAGGCCGGGCCGAAGCTGTGCTCCAAATCCATAGCCGAGCGCAGGCCGTCGATCTTCGCACCCGCGAAATAGCGCGTCAACACGCGATCAAGCAGCCGCTGGTAATTGCGGCGCGCCGCTTCGCGCGCCGTCGGCGTGCGCCGGTCAGCCGTGGGCACAAGCTCCAGCATCTGCGGCCGCGCTGCGCCCATGCGGCGTGTGGCAATGCGCAGGCTCTGCGCGCGCTCCTGCACGCCGACTACGCTGCGCACCAGATTGCGCTCCTCGCTCCACAACTGCAACAGGCACCGGCCGTGCGATTCGCCAACCGAATACCGGGCCGTGCGCATGTCGAAAACCACGCGCCCGTCCTCCAGCAGCGCGGCTGCGGGATGAACGGCCAGATAGCTTTCAATAATCTCGGCAAGGCGCGCCGGCGAGGGCTCCTGCGCAGGAGCTGGCGACTGGATCCCGGACGGCATGCTGAGCGCTTACCAGTCCCGCCGCGCGCTCAGCCCGGCAACGGCGGCGCGGAGGCGTTCCGGAAACCGGCGCAGCACGCAGATCCGCCGGGCGCGCAACGCGGCGCTGCTCGCAACGGGCGGGGTAAAGCGACCGATGGGATAGCGCCGGTCCTGATGGTCGTCCTTCTGGTCTGGCGACATACAAAAATCCGCTCGCCGGTCTTCCTTCAATGCGCAACAGGCGCACTCAGGCAGCGTGATGATGATGGTGGTGGTGGCGATGGCGATGACGGGGCGCGGCAAAGACCGAACCGCACACCATGAACAGCAGAGCAAAAACAATAAGCTTTCTCATGGCGAGAATCGTAGCATGATTCGGGCTGCGCTAAACCCGCCGGCACCAACACAGGTAACCGCCTCCCGGGCAGCCCGGTCTGCCCGATAGAAAGCAGGCAGGCTAAGA